>JBBRHI010000246.1:0-5167 GCA_038222995.1 Bacteroidia bacterium
GAAAATGAGTTTAAGGTATTTTATACCAAGAAAAACAAACGGTATTTAGAAGGAATTATTTACCGTTTGTGATCGTTAATACAAATTACTTATCCAAAATTTGCTTAATATTTGGCCTGAAGTATAAATTACTTTTTAAAATTTTACCGTCTTCACGATAGATAGGATTACCGTTCTCATCCAATTTGCTCATGTTGCTTCTCTGGATCTCGTCAAACACTTCCTCTATTTTATGCTGGAGTCCGTGTTTTAATATGGTGCCGAATAAAATGTACAACTGGTCGCCTAAAGCATCGGCTATCTCAACAAGGTCGCCGGCTTTACAGGCATCCAAATATTCATCGTTCTCTTCTTTAATTAAATTATAACGCAATGTGTAATCTTTTTCATCAATTAAAGTCGGCACATCGGCATTACCGATCTTAAATGTTTCATGAAAATGATGCACATGCATGATCTTACTTAATAATGCTTTCTTATCTTCCATTATTTCTTAGCTTTTTTTGCGTTATACTCTTCATTAAGGCCTTTTAAAACATCGCCTGTAATATTCAGCTTTGGGTTGGTCAGTAATATCGTGGGCATCAAATCAGAATACGATAAAATATAATCGAATTTACCGTTGTTATATCTCAATAAATATTCTTTAACGTTTTTATTTAATTCGGCATTTTTTTCTTCCAATTCAACCCCTAAATTTTGCATTTGCATTTCTTTATTTGCAAGGTCCTGTTGTTGTCTTTTTAAACTTTCTTCTGTTTTTGCAAGCTCTGCAGCCGGAGCGATACCTGCCTGCGCCGATTGCTGAAATGCCTGGTATTCGTTTTGAAATTTAATGGTCATACTTTCCATTTGCGCTTCCAAGTTTGCTTTTTTACCTCTTAACACTTTTGTGAAATCGGCGATATACGCATAATGTTCATTAATACTATCTGTATTAACATAGGCTATTTTTGCATCTCCTAAATTAGTAGAACTTGAAATAATAGTAGGTTTAACGGATGTTTCGGGACTTGAAGTTTCACCGACGGATATACCGGATGTTTTTAAAGAATGTACCTGGTAAAATAAAACAGCTACAGCAACAGCCAGCACTCCGTTTATAATTAATGAAAGATTTTTCATAAGTGTGATATTAATTTTAATTGGTAAATATAAAAAGGTTTATTTTATTTAATGGATTTGTTATAAACAAAAATAGTTGGGCAGTAGAGTACAAGCGTTAAGAAATAATTTTTTTAAGCGTGGAAAAAATAATCTTCAGATCCGTTAAAAAACTTTTTTGTTCCATGTATTTTTTATTTAAAGCAAGCTTTTCCGGCATCACTTTTTGAATATACGTTTGCTCAGGATTATTGGAACGGGAAAGAAGGTCATTCTCATTTATGAACTCTAACGACGCAAAATCAGTGATGCCAGGACTTACAGAAAGAACCATTAATTGCTCCGCGGTATATAGATCCACATATTTTCGTACTTCCGGCCGAGGGCCTACAAGGCTCATATCACCTACCAATACATTAAACAACTGGGGTAGTTCGTCTATTTTATATTTTCTTAAATAATACCCTGCCCCTGTAATCCTTGGGTCTCTTCTGCCAACGGTCAATAATCCCTTTTTATCAGAATCGGTATACATGGTCCTGAATTTAACTAATTTAAAATCACGGTTATTTTTACCGACCCGTGTTTGCAAATAAAATACAGGGAAACCACTATTAACAATGATCCATACACAAATGATGACCAGGAAAGGGATCAATATAATAATCCCTGTTAATGAACACATGATATCAAAAAAACGTTTTAGCAAAGCACTTTATCGGTTGAATCAATAACTGCTTTAATCACTGTTTGAACCTGCTCAGGGCTTAGATCGTAATACACAGGCAATGATATTTCCCTGCTGAAATTATGATAGGTAACCGGGTAATTTTTAATATCATAACCTAAATTTTTATAGAAAGACATAGCAGGAACAGGAATAAAATGAACATTAACGGATACATCTCTATCAAAGATTTCTTTAATAACAGTATCGCGCTGCTCTTCCGTAATATCATTAATCCTTAAAGGATATAAGTGATAACATCCGTTTTTTGTTCCTGTAATATGTGTCGGAATTTGGAAGCGATCATCGTTCTTAAATCCTTCATTATAGGCTTCAAAAATATGCTTGCGTTTTATCTGGGTATCGTTATCGTAACGCTCCAATTCAACTAAACCAATGGCAGCGGAAATATCCGTCATGTTACATTTAAAACCTGCCTCTACAACATCATATTTCCAATTTCCTTTTTGTGTTTTAGCTAAGGCATCTTTATTTTGTCCGTGCAATGTAAGTACACATAAGTATTTATAGATCTCTTCGTTATCAAAAGGCTCAGGTAAATTAAGCGCTACAGATCCTCCTTCGGCAGTGGTTAAATTTTTTACCGCATGAAAAGAAAATACGGATACATCGGTTAGCGACCCACATTTTTTTGATTTGTACGTGGCGCCAAAGGAATGAGCAGAATCAGACAGTACGAGGATCCTTCCGAGTTTTTGTTGAATATCATTTTTAGGTTTAAAAGTCGTTGCTCTTTTTTTGACAAGTGCGTTGATCTCGTCATAATCACAAGGGAAACCGGCAAAATCAACCGGCATAATTACTTTGGTGTTTTCCGTAATTGCTTTTTCAATTTCAGAAACGTTAATGTTAAAGTCATCCGCATTTATATCCACAAAAACAGGTTTTGCACCAACGTGTATTACCACATTAGCGGTTGCTGAATACGTATAAGCCGGCAAGATCACTTCATCTCCCGGCCCTACTCCAAACCAACGCAATATAATTTCCAAGCCTGCGGTGGCAGAATTTAAGCAAATGGTATTTTTATTTCCGCAATAAGCCGTTATTTTTTTTTCGAATTCTTTGGTGCGCGGCCCTGTAGTGATCCAACCCGATTTTAAAGCGGCTGTTACTTCCGCTATTATTTTATCATCAATATGGGGTGGCGAAAATGGAATCATTTTTCGAAAGTTTAAAGGTAGAAATAGTTTTGAAAGTTAAGAAAGTTCCTTGGGTTTTAAAAGCTAAAGCAGTATCACATAGAATTATAATTTTCCTTCTTATTTGAAAGATCATATTGCAAAAAGAGACAAAGAAAAAATACAAAAAACACAATACCTGCCTGAGTTTGAAGCATAGACTCCACTAAAAAATTAAGAACCATTAAGATGCTGAATAATGCCAGCAGGTAATTACGTTTTACAAAACCAACTACAATGCAATAAAAAGTCATAATACATAACAACAAGAAACCGATAATACCTGTTCCAATAAATGTTTGCAGGTATTGGTTGTGCGCGTTCAGTTTTTTAATGAGTGCCCCTGTCATCCCGGTTTCTTCGTAAGCTTTATATAAGCTATCATTTGTATCACCGGGAGTAATACCAAAAACAAGATGCTGTTTTATTATTTTAACTGCCTGCTCCCATATTAAAATTCGTACTGCCGTACTTTCGCTGGCCGTTTTATCAATTTCATGTGAAGATGCCGTTACCGTAAAAGCAACTTTAATTCTTTCAAACGGTGAGGGAAATAATTTATAGGCGATAACAATACCAAGTATCAAAAAAATTACCAATCCTAAAATTGTTTTTTTATATCCCCGTTTAAATAAAATAACGGCAAACGTTGCCGGGAGCAATAACAAAGCTGCTATTAAGCCCATCTTAGATGAAGATAAAAAAATACCCGTTACAAAAACCGCAGTCATAAACCCGATCTTATAATCTAAGTTCTTAATATGCGAAAGCCAGTCTTTATAGAATAGCATCACAATTAATTGTCCCAGTATCAAATACATGGCAAAATAACTCGGATGCAAAAAGAATGAAAATTCGGAATAGAAGAAAGAGTTTACGTGATTAAAAAAATAAAGTCCGAATGCCCGGAACAGGCAAATAGCAACCGTAATGAGGCATCCTGAAACAAAAGAAATAATTATTTTTTTGATTTTAACCGGATCATACTCTATACAAAATAACAGTAAGGGAAACGCAAAAAAACTCATTTTACCTTCAATGCTAATTCCTGCCTCCTGCTTATTAATAGAGAACCAGTAACCTGCAACGTGTATAAAAAAGAAAATAAGTAAAATATAACTCCAGCTGTTTTTGAATACTTTTTTAAACCCGTTTCCGGGATCCCCAAAAAAAAGATAAAACACTGTCCAAACAATAATAATTGGCGCGTAATTAATGCCAAAGGGTAATAAAAATGCAATAAGGAGTGGGAAATTGTAGCCGAAATTAAAATATAATGTTTTGATTTTTGCTAACATGTTAACGAGAAAGTGATTCTTGTTTTTTAATGGGTCTTCTTAATATAAAAAAGTCAAATATACCCTTTAAATAGCCTAAGCCATAACTAAAATGCAAAATAAAAAACGTGTAACCGATGCCAAAGATTCGTTTAAATGAGCCGGGTTTGCTTTTTAAAGCAAAGACAAACGCCAATGTAACATAGAGTATCCCGAATACACTCATGCATTTAAAAACAAGTGAAGGAGCTGCCAAACTCACTATTAAAAAGAAAAGGTAAAGCACAAAAAACAAGGGAATTAACTGGCGGACCGTTGTAATTGTTTTATGTTTTTTATTTACAAATACTTTCCAGTAGCCGTATTGGTAATACTGTTTATACAGCTTTTGGAAAGATGCTCTTACAAAATAATTGCATTTTATATCGTGGTTAAGATAGATCTTATACCCTGCATTTGTAACCCTGAAATTAAATTCATCGTCCTGGTTACGAATTAATTCTTCGTCAAATAACCCGACTTTTTCAAATATTTCTTTTTTGTAAGCCCCAAAGGCTACCGTATCTACAAAGCCGCTTTTATGGCCTGTCCTGAAATGCGCGTTCCCTACACCAAAGGAAGAGGACATGGCGGCTCCTATAATTTTTGATACCTCTGTTTCATACACATTTTTTAATACACCGCCTGTACACATAACGGCGGGATCAATATTAAACGACTCCACATTTTTTAAAACAAAATCTTTATCTAATTCAGAATGTGCGCCAAGTATAATAATAATGTCGGCGGTTGAATGAGTAATGCCCAGGTTAAGAGCGAAAGGTGTTGTTTTATGGGCGTTAATTAATAATTTAAAT
>JBBRHI010000247.1:0-5156 GCA_038222995.1 Bacteroidia bacterium
TGCTAATTTAAATGAGGCGGATTACACTGTGTTTATTACGTTCTCAAAATTCACCGGTAATTTAAATAAGGACCATGTGAAAGTGTGGGAAGATACCTTGTTAACTAAAAAAGATTGCAAGATAAAGATTTATAAACTGAATATAGATATTCCTAAAAATAGCGGAAATTAGGTTAAGAAAATCCGAAACGGATCGACTTAAATCAGTAACAATGCGTTACCGTCAGGAAGAGGCATTGAGAGGAAAACAAAAACACTAAGTGTTTGCCGTATAACGCTCATCAAAAATAATACTATATCATTTTTTACCTCTTACATGATTTTAAGCTTCATATTAGAAGTTTCTTGGATAAGAGGGAAAAGGAGAAGTAATGGGCTTTATCTCCTTGCCGTTTAAATTCAGATACACTGTCTTATTCCCAATTTTTGCCTTAGCGGTTGTTATCATACCTTGAACTTCAACATACGGGCCTATCACATCATAAATAGGTTTTATTACTGTATGTCCTCGTTTATCAATGGCGCCATATTTGCCTTTTACTTTTACTACCGCAAAATCTTCATATATCACATTAAAAGCATCAATCTCATCGTATATAGGGTGTACTATTTCTTTGCCAAACTCATTAATAAAGCCCCACTTATTTTTGTGTTTTACTAAGCCCCAACCCACACGAAAATGGTCGAACGGCTTAATATCGTCATACAATGGCGGCACAATTTCTTCTCCTTTCTCGTTAATTAAGCCGTAACGCCCGTTAAACTTCATCTCGGCCCAACCGCATTTTATCACGTCAAAATGTTCAATGTCCTCGTATACCGGGCTTACAATTTCATAACCGTTTTCATCCATAAAGCCATATTTACCCTCGCGCTTTATGCGCGCCCAACCGTTCCGCATGGCGTTAAAATATTCTATTTTATCATACAACGGTTTAACGGTTGCTTTGCCGGTACTGTCGATAAATCCGAATTTATCGTTGAGCCTTACTTTTGCCCATATCGGATGTTCTTCACCGTACGGATATATTCTATCATATACCGATTGAGAATACAGCATAGGAGCCGTAACTAGAATAAGGAATATAAAAGTTATTGTTTTCAAAGGTCATTAAACGTAATAAAAATAGCCATTCAATAGTATATAGCAAAATGTATAACATTAATTTGCAAACTGTAGGGTTATGAAAAGTGTACCGCTTTAAATCTTGTCTTTTTATAGTTTGCTTATAATACATAAGTTTAGTGAACACGGCAAAAATGTAAAATTTTACTAAACTTCTTTTCTTTCATCATATCGTGTATATTTATATTTCAATAATGCATACAAATGCCGCAACTAAATCGTTTTCATCGGCATTTAAATTGCATGTAAAATAGCATTTTAATTATACTATAATCCTATACATCAATGAGTAAAAAAGTAGCAGACCAAATTGTAGAAATGCTGGTAGAGAGTGGCGTAAAACGTATTTACGCCGTTACCGGCGACAGTTTAAACGAGCTGAACGATGCTGTAAGGCGAAGCGGCAAATTAAAGTGGATCCACGTAAGGCACGAAGAAGCAGGTGCTTACGCTGCGGCAGCCGAAGCTGAATTAGGCGGAATAGCCTGTTGTGCCGGCAGTTGCGGCCCGGGCCACGTACACCTTATTAACGGTTTGTATGATGCGCACCGTACAGGCGTACCTGTCATTGCTATTGCGTCCACCATTCATACGTCTGATTTCGGACTTGATTATTTCCAGGGAACCAATACCACCAAATTATTTGATGATTGCAGCTGTTATAACGAACTTGCTACCACTGCTCAACAAGTACCAAAAATGTTGCAATCTGCCATACAGCATGCCATACACCATAAAGGCGTAGCCGTACTCGGCTTACCCGGCGATGTGTCGTCCTTACCGGCAATTGACAGCCCCATATCCGTTCACAATTATAAAGGTGCAAGCATTATGAGGCCGCCCGATAATGAGGTTCAGCAGATAGCAACACTGTTGAACCAATACCCTAAGATTACCGTATTTTGCGGCATAGGGGCGGTTGACGCACATGATGAAATTATTCAATTGGCCGGTCTATTAAAAGCGCCGGTGGGTTATTCTTTTAGAGGTAAAATGGGTATTCAGTACGATAATCCTTATGAGGTAGGCATGACGGGTTTACTCGGGCTTCCTTCTGCCTACCACAGTATGCACGAATGCGATGTGTTGTTGTTGCTCGGAACCGATTTTCCGTATACACCGTTTCTACCTTCTAAAAATAAGATCATACAGGTAGATATGAAACCTGAAAAGCTTGGACGCAGGGCCAAATTGGAAATAGGCGTTTGCGGCACCGTTAAAGATACGCTTAATGCTTTACTGCCTTTACTGACAGAAAAACAGGATGCGGGGTTTTTAAATGCACAACTTAGTTTTTATGATAAAGTAAAACAAAATATGCAGGTGTTTGTGGATGATCAGGGTTCAGAAGATATGATCAGTCCGGAATTTGTAGCCGATACCATCGGTAAACTTTCTGCCGAAGATGCCATTTACGCTATGGATACAGGCATGTCATGCGTATGGGGCGCCCGTTATATTAAAGCAACCGGTAAACGATCTATGCTGGCTTCTTTTAATCACGGGTCAATGGCTAATGCTATGCCAATGGCCATAGGAGCGGCTTTAACATTTCCTAACCGGCAGGTAATTGCCCTTTGCGGCGACGGGGGCTTATCCATGCTGCTTGGCGACCTTGCTACCATACAACAATATAAGCTACCCATAAAACTGGTAGTATTTAATAACCGTGCCTTAGGCATGGTAAAGCTTGAAATGCAAGTGCAGGGATTACAGGACAATGAAACCGATATGGTGAATCCTGATTTTGCATTGGTGGCACAGGCCATGGGCTTTAAAGGTGTAACCGTTAACCGGCCTTCGGAAGTGGAAACGGCTTTAAGACATGCTTTTGCACATGAGGGCCCCGTGTTGATTAATATCATGACTAATCCCAATGCACTGGCTATGCCCCCAAAAGTAGAGTGGGAGCAAATGAAAGGAATGGCATTATCGATGGGCAAGCTTATGCTGAACGGAAGAATGGATGAAGTATTGGATACGGTGAAAGCAAATTATAAGCATTTAACGGAGCTGTTTTAAATTAACGTCTTAGCAAACCTTCAAGGTATTTTAGCAAATAGCTGAGCGGCTTTGAAGTTTTATGCAACCCATTTGTTCCCGCTATCTTAACACGCTCGTATTATAAATAAGCGTATCTTTGCCGGAAATTACAAAAATACGTTTGCGCTACTGCGCACAGAATTAATACAATGAGAAAAATTATTGAATACAGAAAGCTTTTGGGAGTAGATAAAACCGTGACCCTAAGTGAGCTTAAAAGTCTTTACCGCAATTTTATGAAAGAATTTCATCCTGATAAAATTCAGGATAATGAAGCACTTAAATTGGAAGTAGAAGAAAAAAGCAAACGGATCATTGAAGCCTATCATTTTTTAGTGAGCATTGCCCCTGAAACCATTGAAGCCACGCTTACGGATTATACTAATACAACTACCAATTCAAATATTGCAGATATTACTTACACCGGTAAGCGTTTACGTATTGATTTCCAGGATGGTACGGGTTACGAATATTACGGTGTGCCTGAAAATACCTATGTTAAATTAATTAATGCCGACTCGCAGGGGCGTTTTGCTCGCCGCCATATTTACACATCCTTTCTGTATCGCAATGTAAGTAAAGGCCCCGTTACCGTGTAATGAAAATAGATAAATACATTAGTCAATCCGGTTTTACCTCGAGGCGAAAAGCAATTGTTTTAATTGAGGAAAAGCGTGTAAGCGTTAACAAAAAAACAGCTGTTTTCAGCACCGAGGTTAATGAAGGCGACCGCGTTTTAATTGACGGAAAAGAATTAAGGCGTACCGAATTTATCCCCACGTATATTGCTTATAATAAGCCTAAGGGTATAGAATGTACTTCCGAAAAAATTGCCGGTAATATTATTGATGCTGTTAACCACCCCCAGGCTGTTTACCCGATTGGCAGGTTGGATAAGGATTCGGAAGGATTAATATTGCTGACGAATCATTCGGAGATCATGAATAATATTGCACATTCAAAATATGAGCATGAAAAAGAATATGTGGTAACCTTGAACTTAGCAGTGCGGAAAGCGTTTTTAACGGAGATAGCGGCAGGCATTGAAATAAACGGGGAAAAAACAAAACCCTGTGTGGTAAGCCAAGAACCCAATGCTAAACGGATCTTCAGAATTACGCTTACCCAAGGCTTAAACCGACAGATCCGCAAAATGTGTAATGCCTTTAATTACCAGGTTATTAAGTTGCAACGCGTGCGCGTGATGCACATTGAGCTTGGTAAGCTAAAACTTGGCGAATGGCGCGACCTGACGGAGGATGAGCTATCCGTTCTTTTAAAAGAGTTGTAGGTTTTTACAGGCTAATTCGGTGTAGGAAGATAGTTTTATTTTAGTTGCTTGAAAGTTAAACTAATTTCACTTATATTTGGTTTAACTACACTAACTAACAGGAACTCATAACCACTTTTATGAATATATTTTCTATTAAAGCGACCCAATCTACGCCCTATATTTATTTTGATCCTAATACAGGACATCTTGATATAAAAGGACGGTCTATTCCTGAAAACTCGGTGGCATTTTATAAACCGTTGTTTGATGCATTAGATGAATATGTGAAAGATCCGGTTACGGGTATTAAGGTGGTGATTCAACTCGAATACTACAACAGCAGCTCATCTGTATGCATCTTAAATTTATTGAAAAAGCTCGAAACACTTAAAGATAGGATCCCTTCTATTTCTGTAGACTGGTATTATGAAGAAGAAGATGAAGATACTTTAGCGGCAGGAAATAATTTTCAAAACATTATAGGTTTACCTTTTACTTTAATTAAAGTAACCGGGTAAAAGCATTTGATTTTCAGGGATTAAGATGAGTGTATTTTTTTGAACTATCAGTTATTCACTTCACTTTTCCGCAAACATTTCTCCAAAAACTTAGCGATAAACAACACAGTATAAACCCAAACCGGTTTATCTTAATAATCATTGTGTTCTGTCAATAAACACGCAAACTACCTTAAAATCCGAAAGCAGAAACCTG
>JBBRHI010000248.1:0-5152 GCA_038222995.1 Bacteroidia bacterium
TTGTACTTTTTTTATGTGGCTTAAAAAGTTATGGCCAGATTGATACTGCTTATTTTGACAAGTATGATGACCATATCAGTGATTTAATTGACAACGGTAATTATGAGCTGGCACAAGTAAAAGCAGACAGCTTATTAATTATTTCAAAAAAAATAAATTATAAGCCGGGTATAGCGGAAGCCTATAATTTAAAAGGAATCATTAACCGTGATCAATCTGATTTAAGAGCAGCGCTTGATAATTATTTGCCTGCGTTAAAATTATTTGAAGAGTTAAAGCTTCCTGCTGAAGTTGCAGGGGTACAAAACAATATCGGGTTAATTTATGCGGAAATAAAAGAATACAGAACCGCTTTGTCTTATTATTTTAAAGCGGAAAAGATAAATTCAGAACAACATAAAAAAAATTATCTTGCTATTAATTATAATAATATTGCTACCTGTTATCAAAAATTAAAACAATACTCTTCCGCGCAAATTTATTTAAATAAATCGCTGGCACTTCGGCAGGAAAAACATGATACCGTTGGCATGGCAATGGCTTACCATAATATAGGAATCAACCATCAGCTAACCAATGATAAAGATTCTGCCATTTTCTTTTTTAATAAATCGCTCTGGTACCTTAAACATATGAGTCCCAATATTGGGCACGCCTACAATTATTTGGAACTGGGAAACACGTTATTGCAAGAAGGTAAATTGAATGATGCAGAAGCGTATTTATTGAGCTCCTTAAAGATCTCCGAAAACAGTGAGTTGGAAGGTGTAAAGGTAGAAGTGTATAAATACCTTAGCGATCTATACAGGCAAAAAAACGATTTTAAAAAAGCATTTACTTACCAGGATCTCTATATGTCACTCAAAGAAACGGTTGAAAGCGATGAAAGTAAAAATGAGATCCTTAAAAAAGAGTTAGAATATGCGTTTAACCAAAAGCAAGAGTTACAACGTATAGAAGCTGATAACAGGCAGGCTTTCTATAATGCAGATATAAAAAGTCAGAAAAAATTGACGGCATATGCCATTTTCGGGTTGATCATTTTATCGGGTTTAGTGCTGATCGTACTGAGAAGTTATAATCAAAAACGGAAAGCAAACTTTATTATTTCGAAACAAAAAGAAATTGTTGAACATAAAAACAAGGAAATTTTAGCTTCTATAACGTATGCAAAGTATATTCAAAATGCGCTTCTCCCTTCAGATAAAGCCATTCATGAATCGGGACTTAACTGTTTTATTTTATTTAAACCTAAAGATATTGTGAGCGGCGATTTTTATTGGATGCACAGTTACCCTGCTTCGGCAAACACTGCAGCCGAAACTTATATTGCAGCTGTAGATTGCACAGGCCATGGTGTGCCGGGAGCTTTAGTAAGTGTGGTTGGTAATAACGGGTTAAACCGCTGTGTAAAAGAGTTCGGAATCCACGACACCGGAAAAATCCTTGATAAACTATCGGAATTAGTGGAGGAAACCTTTGATAAGAGTGTAGATGAATTAAAAGACGGAATGGATATTTCCTTACTTAAACTAACAGCTCATAAAGCGGATTCAATTGTCGAAGTACAGTGGAGCGGTGCAAACAATGCTTTATGGATCATTAAAAAAGACACCACTACAGTTGAAGAGATAAAACCCGATAAACAGCCTATCGGGAAATTTGCGAACCGTAAGTTATTTACAACGCATCAACTCGAACTGGCAAAAGGCGATAGGGTATTTTTGTTTACAGACGGATATGCGGATCAGTTTGGCGGCCCTGCCGGGAAAAAGTTCAAGTATAAACAATTGGAAGAAGTTCTTTTAGCTTCCAATAAATTGCCTTTAGCCGATCAAAAAAACAAACTTGAAAAAGTTTTTGAAAATTGGAAACGTGATCTGGAACAAGTGGATGATGTTTGTTTGATAGGGATAGAAATTTAATTTATAATTCACCTGCAGCGTTCAAATGTTAAATTTAACATTTAACATTATTTAGCATGGTTTATGATGAGTGAAAATCATATTTCACTTATTGAAAAAGTTTTGGTTACTATATAATAACCATAAGTTTACTTAACACCCTTTTCTATTTAATGGCTTGATATGAAAACCCTAATGCAAAATCAAATGATACGCTTCACAGGGTATAAAGTATATTTTAATTTTAAAAAGTAACAAATTAATTATGAGAACATTATTTTTTATGTTAATAATGAGTGCTTGCTGGTTCCGTTCTGCTGCACAAACTACAGAGGCCAAGATACAGGAAGTGTATGCAGATAAAACTCAACAAATGGTTATGAATTATCCCGACCTCTTAAAAACATTAACAGATCTTGTTCAAAACAGGGTGAAAATAGTTAAGATTCCTTTGGACGAAGTGCATGAAAAGTATCTTAAATTATCGCAGGTTGCCTTGCTTAATAAATATAATCCGAATTTACAAAGAGATGCTTTTTTTGATCCGGAAACATTTAATCCGTTAAAATATGATTTTATTACTTCCGCAAAAACAAAAATGGTTTACAGGGTTGATAATACAGATTATCTCATTGTTATAGAACCTCAATCTTTTTAGACATTATTATGAAGCAACTCCTTACTGTTTTTTTAATGACCGTTTGTTATTCCTTTATAGGGCAAACGTATAATATGAATAATGCTAACGTGACTACTTGCACCGGAACTTTTTATGATTCGGGAGGGAGCGGAGGCAATTATTTAGCCAGTGAAAGTTATACTAAAACATTTTGTCCTTCTACAGCAGGTGCAAAAATCAGTTTCAATTTCACAACATTTGATACGGAAAATTTTTACGAACATTTATATGTATACGATGGCAGTAACACATCTGCTCCGCTCCTTGGCAATTATACAGGGGCTGCGGGCCCGGGTATTATCCAAGCAAGTGCTAGTAATGCTTCGGGATGTTTAACATTCGTTTTTACTTCCGACGGATCAGTTCAATATACAGGATGGGTAGCATCAATTTCATGTTCAGTGCCTTGTCAGACAATTACCTCAGTATTTAACAGTTCAAGTCCCGCTCCGGGTACAGGAAGTATCATCAGGGCTTGTCCCGGCCAGGCTATTACATTTAACGGAAGCGGCACATTTTCAGGAAGCAGTTCGGGCGCAGTTTATACCTGGAATTTTGGAAACGGAACTACCGGTAACGGCACCAGCGCCACAGTAACATATACCGCCCCCGGATCTTATAACGTTAATTTAGGAATTAGCGCAGGAGGTTGCAGTAATACGAATAATATAAATCAACTGGTGCAAATTTCAACCACGCCTACTTTTACAACCGCTATCGTAAGTCCAACTATATGTTTGGGACAATCTACAGTAATTTCAGGAACTGTTTCGCCTACACCTTTTGTAGTAAACTGTACACCGCCGGTTAGTGGAACTACATTTTTACCGGACGGTTCAGGTATTTCTTATTCTACTGCTATAAACGTGAGTTGTTTTAATACAGGACAAACGCTAACGGCTGCCAATCAAATTCAAGACATCTGCCTGAATATGGAACATTCCTACCAGGGTGACTTATCCATCCAGATTATTTGTCCAAACGGCCAGATTTGTAATTTAAAAGATTATCCGGGCGGAGCTTATAATTATTTAGGCGCCCCTTTAGATGATCCTGCGGTGGGGCCTGGGGTCGGAGCCAATTACTGCTTCTCCATGTCGGGAACAGTATTGCTTTGTAACGGCCCAACAACTGCAAATCAGGGTGCACCTCCTTATACGTCCATAAGTGCAGGTACATATTTACCTACAGGAAACTTTAGCAGCTTGGTCGGTTGCCCTTTAAATGGCCCCTGGACCATTAAAGTTACGGATAATTTAGCGTCAGATAACGGGTATATCTTTAATTGGGATTTAAATTTTGCTCCGGGTCTTACGCCTGCAGCAAATGCTTCATTTACACCGGCCATTGTGTCTCAAACCTGGACAGGCGCTAATATAACATCCACAAGCGGCAATAATATTACAGTTGCACCTACATCTGCCGGTACCCAATGTTATACACTAACCGCAGTAGATAATTTCGGTTGCAGTTATACAACAACGAAATGTGTGACAGTGATTGCCGGCCCTTATGCCGGAGTTAATAATACTTTGGCTGTTTGCAGTTCGGCATCAAGCACAAACTTGTTCGGCTTATTGGGATCAGGTGTTTCTACAACCGGTACATGGTCAGGCCCTGCACCTGCATTAACCGGAGGCAATTTGGGAACATTCAATCCCGGTTCATATACTGCGGGAACCTACAATTATACGTACACAGTTCCGGCAAGTGGCGGTTGTCCTGCTTCTACAGCAGTAGTTCCTGTAACTATTTACCCTAATCCTTCAGCAACCTTAACTTTTACAAACCCATCATGCGGAAATAATAACGGAATCATAGTTATTGCCAATACATCAAGCGGCGGCCAAACTATTTCATCATTTGCAAGCAGCGGCGGTACTTTGAGCGGGCAAACCGTTACAGGATTAGCTGCAGGTACTGATGTGATAACCCTCACCAATAATTTCGGATGTACCTTTACGGTCTCTGCCACACTTAATAATTCACCCCCTATTACTAATATAGCCTTAACGCCTACAAATATTTTTTGCGGCGCAGGAACAGGCAGCATCGCAATAGGAGCTGTTACGGGCGGTACACCGGCCTTTACATATGCTGTTAACGGAGGTGCTTTTTCGGCTTCACCGCCTGTTACAGGATTATCAGCAGGTACATATTCTGTTTCAGTAAAAGATGCTACCGGGTGTATATTTACAAAAACAATTGCCATTACCTCTACTCCCGGTCCTACAGCTATTACGGGTAATACAACTCAAACGAGCTGCAGCGGAAATAACGGAACTTATAATATAACAGGTGTAACCGGCGGAACAGCGGCATATACCTATAGTGTAGATGCAATAAGCACAAGCAGCTTGACATCAGGCTTAGGAGCAGGCTCTCATACCATATTAGTTAAAGATTTTAATGGTTGTACTTTTAGCACATCCTTTGTAATTACAACTACCAACGGCCCGTCGAGTTTTACGGTATCAAGCAGTAATGCGAGTTGCGGCACGGCCAATGGAACGTCAACCATAACAGGTGTAACGGGCGGTACACCTACTTACAGTTTTTCTTTTGACGG
>JBBRHI010000249.1:0-5126 GCA_038222995.1 Bacteroidia bacterium
CACATTGGAACCTTGCTTAATGTGTGCCGGGGCTTTGCAATGGACACACATCACAAAACTAGTATACGGTGCAAGCGATGATAAACGCGGTTATACAAAGGTCGGGCAAAATGTACTCCATCCAAAAACTGTTGTTACTAAGGGCGTTTTAGAGCATGAATGTTCCGTTTTATTAAAAGATTTTTTTCAAGCCAAAAGAAAGATTTAACCGCAAAGAACACAGCTTTAGAGCAAAGAAAGATTGAGTATAGTAATTTACATATAATAAAAAAACTTGGCAGGCTTTGCAACACTACTTTGCAAACTTTGCGGCTAAACATATAAAACATGAATTTAGACTTAAAAAATAAACAAGCCATTGTTTGCGGCAGTACACAAGGAATAGGAAAAGCCATTGCCCTAGAGCTGGCAAATTTAGGCGCAGCCGTAACATTAGTGGCCCGCAACGAAGAATCCTTAAAAGCAGTTAAACAGGAACTAAGCACAACTGCGGGTCAATTACATGCGTACTTATGTGTTGATTTTTCGAAACCGGAAGAATTAAAACAAATTATTGAAGCCTATTTACAGCGTCAACCGGGCGTGCACATTTTAGTGAATAATACAGGCGGCCCGCCTTCCGGGCCTATTATATCCGCTAAGCCCGAAGAGTTTTTATCTGCCTTCAACAATCATTTAATCTGTAATCATATCCTGGTACAAGCTTGCGTGGAGCATATGAAAAATGCTAAATACGGCCGTATCATTAACATTATTTCCACATCCGTAAAAGCACCTTTACCAAACCTGGGTGTATCAAATACGATAAGAGCAGCTGTAGCCAACTGGAGTAAGACCTTAGCTAATGAACTCGGTAAATTTAATATAACGGTTAACAATGTACTGCCGGGAGCTACAGCAACGGTAAGGCTTAAAACCATCATTGAAAATAAATCAATCAAAACAGGACATGCCCAAGAAGATGTAACCAAAGAAATGCTGGCTGAAATACCTATGGCCCGTTTTGCCGAAGCAGCTGAAGTGGCTAATGCCGTAGCGTTTTTAGCTTCGCCCGCAGCATCCTACATTACGGGTATTAATTTACCGGTTGACGGAGGAAGAACCGCCAATCTTTAAGATCAGGCTGCGAATTTACCCTATAATACAAACGTTATCAGAGGTAATTTTAATCAATGTTCATGATAAATGTTAAAAATCACGAATAAGGCAAGATGTGAGCAGTAGCCTGTTTACAAGCCCTATTAATTTGGTATAATCTCCGTATTTTAATATTATATTTGTTTTTATTTATTGTAAAATTACAACGCATTTATGAAGATAATTATACCAATGGCGGGCAAAGGAAAACGGATGAGGCCTCATACCTTAACCGTTCCCAAACCCCTGATCAATATTGCCGGAAAACCAATAGTACAAAGGCTTGTAGAAGATATTACCAAAGTATGCGGTGAAAAAGTAGAAGAAATTGCCTTCATTATCGGGCCTGATTTCGGGAAAGATGTAGAGGAAAATTTAATTAAAATAGCGAACGAGCAAGGCGCAAAAGGCACTATATACTACCAGGAAAAAGCTCTTGGAACTGCCCATGCCATTATGTGTGCCAAAGACTCTATAAGCGGTAAAACTGTTGTAGCGTTTGCTGACACATTGTTTAAAGCAGACTTTGTTATGGATACCGAGCAAGAAGGCGTTATATGGGTTCAGGGAATTGAAGACCCGAGCCAGTTTGGTGTAGTAAAGCTTAATGATGAAGGGGTTATTACCGATTTTGTAGAGAAACCTGCAACCTTTGTAAGCAACCTGGCCATTATCGGGATTTACTATTTTAAAGACGGAGACAACCTCAAAAAAGAATTACAGTATTTATTGGATCATAATATTACCGAAAAAGGAGAATTTCAACTGACTAATGCTTTAGAAAATATGAAGCAAAAAGGCATTGCCTTTACTCCCGGTAAAGTAACCGAATGGTTGGATTGTGGAAATAAAGACGCAACTGTTTATACTAACCAGCGGGTATTAGAATTTGATAAAGGAAAAGCAAGTTTGAAAGGCAAAAATATTATAACGGAAAACAGCCTTATCATCGAACCCTGTTTTATAGGGGACAATGTCGTTCTTAAAAACTCCATCGTTGGCCCTCACGCCTCCATTGGTGAAGGTTGCCGCATAAACGATGTTATCTTAAAGAACAGTGTTGTACAAGCTAATACAAAATTAAGCTGTATTAATATTTCTAACAGTATGATCGGTGAAGGCGCGGATGTAAAAGGGAAATCTTTAGACATTAGTATGAGTGACTATACAGCTATTTCTATTTAATTTTAGAAAGCTTGTAAAAATAAAAATTTGAAACACAAACCATATATCTTTCTTTCTTTACTGTTATGCATCGCTGCGTTTGGAGTATCCTGCAAATCATCAAAGCAAACAAACAAACAGGCATCATCCGATTCAAAAAAAGATAAAGGTTTATCAACGGAATTGCAAGCAAAATTTGCTTATGATTTTGTGAACGGCTGTAAAGAGCGAATGAAAGGAAATGTGGAGATCGCTGAAAATTTATTTAAAGAATGCTTAAAAGTAGATCCTTCCTCTGCGCCCGTAAAATACGAGCTGGGAAACATTTACAGGTTTAGCGCACAATACGATCTTGCTCTCAAATACGGTAAAGACTGTGCCGCAGCCGATCAAAAGAACGAATGGTACCAACTTCTATATTTGGAATGCCTTCACAGCAAACGTCTTTATACGCAGGCCGCAGAGGTTTACAGCCGATTAATTAAAAACTTTCCTGAACGTCCCGATTTTTATGAAGGACTTGCCGCAGAATATATGTACGGGGGCCTTTATGAAAAATCGTATAAAGCGTATGATGATCTTGAGAAAAAATTCGGGCCGAGTGAAACATTCAGTTTAAATAAAATTAAATTGCTCAAACAAATTAAAAAAACAAAAGAAGCAGAGGATGAACTTAAAAAATTAATTGCGTTTAATCCTGTTGAACCTCGTTACTATACTTACCTGGCAGAATTTTACCAGGAAAACCAACAAAACAATAAAGCCCTTGAAACCTACAAGCAGGCTCTTAAAGTAGATTCTTTGAACCCAATGGTACACCTGGCATTGGCAGACTATTACAAATCGATAAATGATAAAGCAAACTTTTTCAGAGAAATGAAAATTGCTTTTTCAAATCCTGATTTAGAGGCCGATACTAAATATAAAATTTTAGGTTCTTATTATGAACTTTCCGATAAAAATGAAGAATTTAAAAGTCAGGCCTATGAACTCTGTGCAATCATGTTAAAGGTACACCCTATGTCTGCCGAAGCGCACAGTATTTATGCGGAATTTTTAAGCAGGGACAAGAAACAAAAAGAAGCACGCGACGAATATGAATTAGCCGTAAAATATGATAAAAACCGTTTTGATTCATGGAACAGGTTAATGTTTCTTGATTCGGAAGTGGGGGATTATAAATCGCTGGAAAGTCATAGCAGCGAAGCCATTGAGCTGTTCCCAAACCAGGCTTTACCCTATTTTTTTAACGGCTACTCAAATATCCAAACTAAAAATTACGAAAAGGCGGTTGAATCACTGAGAGACGGTGTTGAGTTTGTATATTCGAACAATACTTTACTGATTGATTTTTATTCTAACCTTGGCAATGCATACAATTATTTAAAAGAATATGACAAATCGGATAAAGCATTTGATGATGCTTTGAAAGTAGATCCGGATAATACAAGCATTCTTAATAATTACGCGTATTTCTTGTCGCTTCGCAAAAAAAATCTTGAAAAGGCGGAAAAATATTCGAGAAGAAGTAATGAGTTATCTCCCAATAATCCCGTATTTATGGACACCTACGGTTGGATCTTATATCAACAGGGAAAATATGTGCAGGCAGAAGAGTGGCTTGCCGCCGCAGTAAAATCAGCCGGTAACCGATCTGCTATCCTTGAGCATTATGGTGATGTATTGTACAAACTTGGAAAAAAAGAAGAAGCCTTAAACTATTGGAAGCAAACAAAAGAAGCAGGGCAAGGCTCAGAATTTTTAGATAAAAAGATCAGCGACAAAAAGTTATACGAATAATTTTTTGAGACAAACATCCTTACGAATGAATATTAAAAAAAACTATATATATTTTTATTACGGCATTTTTATGCTGGCGTTACTTATTGTTTCCTGTAAAACAAAAAAACATACACAACAAATCACTGTCGGAACCCAAACCGAGGATAGTTTGCAAGGAAAATGCCGCCTATTGTATAAGACATCCAAAGCACTGACAAAGAATTTAAAGCAAAAAGAGCTGATCTATAATTGGATCAGCGCTAAAGCAGACGTTCAAACGTTAATTGACGGTGAAGATCAAAATCTTGACATACGGGTAAGAGGAAGAAAAGACAGTGCGATATGGATTCAGATACAAGCTATAGGGCTTATAGATGTTGCTAAACTGCTAATTACACGCGATACAGTGAAAATGGTAGTATATATTAAAAAGCAATACTTTGTAGGAGACTTTAATTACATTAATCAATTATTGAATGCCGACCTGGATTTTGATCTGTTACAGGCTGCGCTATTCGGCAACAGTGCCGATTTTGATGATGATGATACAAAGCTTAAACCGGTTGCCGACCGAGCAAACTGCCGGTATTTATTAAGCACGGAGCGTAAGCGAAAATTAAAACGGATTAATGCAGGGCAGGATTCCTTAAAACGATCTTTGCAAACCATGACACTGGACCCGGAGACTTTTAAAATTATTAATAACGACTTTACGGATGTAACAACAAACAGGAAATTTAGCGCTACTTATTCCAAGTTTACGGCGATCGACTCTGTTTTTGCACCGCACCATGTTAATATTGATATTAGTGCAGAGAAGAAAATTAACCTTAAAATTAACTATGTTCGCATAGAAATTAATCAGCCGCAAAAAATGCCGTTGAACATACCAAAAAACTATGATCGGCTTCCACTTAAAAAAGAAAAAAAATAACCTTATTTATTTAGGGCTATGTTTCTTTTTTATGAGCGTAACCATTTCAAGTTTCACCGCACAAACTAAAATATCACAGAAAGATCTTCTGAGTAAAAAGAATAAGTTG
>JBBRHI010000250.1:0-5114 GCA_038222995.1 Bacteroidia bacterium
CAAGGAAGCCAAAGAACTTGTTATAAAAGACAGCTTAAAAGCAGTTCATCAATCATTGCAGCCTTCAGAGCTCATTAAGAAAGCATTTCATAACATAAAAAATGATCCTGATCTTGGTACTGACACAACTGATTTAACACTAAAGCTTGGAGCCGATTATTTATTGGGGAAATTATTTAAGAAAAATGACTCTATCGGCGGCTATGTTAAATCAATTGCTGCGCAACAGGCGGTTTCTTTTGTACTTCAAAAATACGATAAACAGATCCACTCTTTTATTTCGGGTGCGAAAGATAAAGTGATGTCGTTTGTATCTTCCTTAAAAAATGAAGAGAATCCGGACGATGCTTCCAAAGAATAAAAGCATTCGCAATTTACTATTTACTCTTCAGTCAATTCAATAGTGGCGGTAAATACAAAGGCTGCAGGGCCTTCCAGCCAAACATTATAAAAAGTATTTTCCAATACTTTATCAAATTTTACATTCAGGCTTCCGCCCAATGTTTTTATGGAACACTTATTTTTTGCAGTGCTTAAACCTTTAAAACCTGCAACAAGCGCTGCGGCTGTTACTCCCGTTCCGCAGGATAATGTTTCATTTTCCACTCCCCTTTCGTAAGTACGTACAAACAGCTCATTATCTTTTTTCTCAATAAAATTTACGTTAGTTCCTTCCGCTTTAAAGCGATCGTTGTAACGAATTTTTCTTCCTTCTCCTACAACATCAAATGCTTGCAGATCAGTTACAAATTTCACGTAATGCGGGGAACCCGTGTTTAAATAAAAATAATCATCCCCTACTTCTATTTGCCTGACATCATTCATCTTTAAAGAAATAGTGCCTTCAGAACCAATCTTAGCTTCATGCATTCCGTCAACGGCTAAAAATTTTGCTTTGCTAGTTATAATTCCTAAACGTTTTGCAAAAGAGGTAATACATCTTCCCCCGTTCCCGCACATGCTGCTTTCATTGCCATCACTGTTAAAATAAACCATCTTAAAATCAATACCGGGCTCCAGTTCCAATAGCATCAAGCCATCAGCCCCAATACCAAATCTCCTGTCACATAAAAATTTAATTTGTTCAACTGATAAAGAAATTGTTTTTTCGCGATTATCAATGATTATAAAATCATTTCCTGTGCCCTGGTATTTGTAGCAGCTTAATTCCATCTCATTAAAATTAATTTATCCTGGCCAACAGCTCTGTATCGTTCACTAATTCCATCGGTTTAAATTCAGTCCCTGAAGAAATCTTGTAAACTACATCATCATTTTTAAGATAGTAATTATCCTCTACTTTATAAATAGTAATACTGCTAAAATCAGACAGTCCGTATAGTATTACCCTATTGCGTGTCATCCTGTAACCTTTAGAATTTAAAGGTGTTTTCCAAAATTCAACAAAAAATAAATTAGGGTAATCAGAACTCGTAACGCCCGCCAATTGGCCTGTAAGCGTATCTTTTTTAGTTTTAGCATCAAGGTTAATCACCTTAATGTTTTTTACGGAAAGTAATTCCTCCGTCGCCACATTAATAGCTTCCTCTTCTTTTAATAAAGCATCTACTTCATTATAATTAATGGAAGGAGAATTTTTTGTATTGATAGTTATTGTTTTTTCGTGTTCCTGTTTCGCATCTTTTTCTTCACGGACATCTGTAGGAATTGTACGCTCTACAATCTTAATATTATCAATAGTGGGTTTATTTATTTTTTTAATATAGTCATCAATTTTAAATATAAAAAAAGCAACCCCTACCAGTAAACCCACTGATACGCCAAAAACAAAGGGAGGTATTTTATATTTAAATTTCATTTTAATTGAGAGATTAAAAGTACGCATTTTTTAGGTCGTAAATAATAACAAATTCAAAATGTTAATACGCGGTGAAGAACTCAATTAAAATAACGTATTAAGGAATTTTTGGCAAAAAAAATTAACACTTTAATATGGTTTTAAATACAATAAAGCATTACGAGTTAAGTATTGTTAAATACAAAAGCAAACCATAACTTTCGTTCTAATTTTGCGTTATAAATTCAGATGTTGAATATTTATTTAACCTTAAAATTTAAAAACGAACCATGAAAAAAGTAATCTCCTCTGTTTGCATCGGCCTTATTGGCGGTGCATTTGCGTTGGTTGGTAATTATTACATTAATCAAACACCCAACACCTCTTTAAGTTATAATCCATATACTGTTACACCGAGTCATTTAACTTCTTACAGCGGCATGGCATCTGCCAATGCTCCCGATTTTGTGGCCTCTGCAGAGAAGTCGGTAAACTCGGTTGTACATATTAAAACCATTGTTGAAAATAAAAATTTGTCTTATGATCCTTTTCAGGATTTCTTTTTTGGCGGAAGGCAACGTCAGCCTAATATGATGCAGGGAAGCGGAAGCGGCGTCATTATAAGTAACGACGGGTATATTGTAACCAACAATCACGTGGTTAACGGCGCTACTAAAATTGAAGTTGTTTTAAACGATAAAAGAAGTTATGTGGGTGAAGTAATTGGCACTGACCCTACCACAGATCTTGCCTTACTAAAGATTAAAGAAAAAGACCTGCCTTATGTAAGCTATGGTAACTCTGATGATGTGAAAGTGGGCGAATGGGTTCTCGCAGTGGGTAACCCTTTTAATTTAAATTCTACCGTTACGGCAGGTATCATTAGTGCTAAAGGACGTAACATCAATATTTTAGAACATCATACCGACGGCGGGACCCTTGCACCCATCGAATCATTTATTCAAACAGATGCTGCAGTAAACCCCGGTAACAGCGGCGGAGCCTTAGTAAGCACAAGCGGCGACCTGGTAGGCATCAATACGGCTATTGCTTCCAACAACGGGTCATACCAAGGATATTCATTTGCTATACCGGTTAACATCGTAAAGAAAGTAGTGGCCGATTTAATTGAATACGGAAACGTACAACGGGCGTTTATCGGGTTAAGCATACAAGACATTGATTCGCGCTTTGCCGACGAAAAACATATTAAACAATTAAAAGGGGTTTACATTAACGGCATTACCGAAAACGGGGCCGCAGAAGAAGCCGGAATAAAATTAGGAGACGTGGTAACACGCGTGGAGAATGTAAGCGTAAAAAGCACTTCCGAATTCTTAGAACAGATAGGCAAATTCAGGCCAAGTGATAAAATTAATATTACGGTTGTAAGAAGCGAAAAAGAACTTATGCTCACGGTTGTTTTAAAAAATAAAGACAACAGCTTAGGTATTATTAAAAAACGCGAAATTACAAGGGCATCCGTTAACTCATTAGGTGCCATATTTGAAGAGTTGAGCCCTGAGGATATTTCCAAATATAATATTCAGGGAGGTGTGCGCATTGCAAAGCTTGAACCGGGTAAATTAGCTAATGCCAGTATTAAAGAAGGCTTTATCATAACGTCGGTTGATAAGAAAAAAATAACCGGCTTAAAAGATATTAAAGACATTTTAGAAAATAAAACCGGCGGTGTATTAATTGAAGGCGTATATCCTAACGGTATACGGGCTTACTACGCACTTGGGTTATAATTACAGCAACCTGCATTCAGCAAAGAGTCTTCATTGTATCCTTTGCAAAATGTTGGTAAATTAAAATGTTAAATCTATCCCAAAAACTTAAATATTTAATAATCAGAGCAATACAGAATTGGGGAAATAGTCTTTTTTTCGTATCTTTGTAGGCTTATAAACCCAACCATAAAACATGAGGCAGTTAAAAATAACCAAATCCATTACCAATCGCGAAAGTGCATCTTTAGATAAATATTTACAGGAAATTGGGAGAGAAGAATTAATTACGGCAGAAGAAGAAGTTGTACTTGCCAAAAAAATTAAAGATGGTGATCAGGATGCTTTAGAAAAACTGACCCGTGCTAATTTACGTTTTGTGGTATCTGTTGCTAAACAATATCAAAATCAGGGTTTAAGTTTGCCGGATTTAATTAATGAAGGGAACTTAGGTTTAATTAAAGCGGCCCGTCGTTTCGATGAAACACGCGGTTTCAAATTTATATCTTATGCCGTTTGGTGGATCCGCCAATCTATATTACAAGCTTTAGCTGAACAATCACGTATTGTACGTTTACCTTTAAACCAAGTAGGTTCATTAAATAAAATAAATAAAGCCTATTCTAAGTTAGAGCAGGAATTTGAGCGTGAACCAAGTGCTGAAGAATTAGCAGAGTTATTGGACCTTCCAATCGACAAGGTTTCTGATACCATGAAAGTTTCGGGCCGCCACGTGAGTATGGATGCGCCGTTTGCAAACGGTGAAGAAAGTTCTTTATTAGATGTATTGGTTAACCATGATTCTTTAAAAGCCGATGCGGGTTTAATGATGGAATCACTCTCAAAAGAAATTGACAGGGCTTTATCAACCTTAACGGAAAGAGAACGGGATGTCGTAAAATTATTTTTCGGTATAGGCTTAAATCATGGTTTAACATTAGAAGAAATCGGTGATAAATTTGATTTGACTCGCGAACGTGTTCGCCAGATCAAAGAAAAAGCGATCCGTCGCTTACGTCACAGCTCCAGAAGTAAATTGCTTCAACAGTATTTAGGATAATCTATCTGATAAAAAATTAAAACCTTCTTAATAGTATTAAGAAGGTTTTTTTATTAACGATAAATATTATATTTTTAAATTATATTTTACACCCTTTATAACTATACACTTTATGAAAAAATTTACTTTTATTAAACTGTTTCCGTTAGTATTAATTATTTTATTTACTGCAAGCTGCGGCTCAAATAAAAACTTCAGTGCCCGTAAATATACCGGCGGTAATTACATAAGTCACAAACATAAAGCGGGCAAGGCACAAGTAAATGAAGCCGTTAAAGAAGAGCCTGTATATGCCGCTACAGAAGGCGGATTAACTAAAGAAGATCTCAACGTAAAAAGCCCTTTAGCGGATGAAGAAGTTAAATTATATACAGAGATTCAAAAGTCAGAAGTTTCAACTTCACCTAAAACGAAACATGACTCTTTTGCTAAAAACACAACAAAAAACATCGCCGATCTTAAAGACAACTATTCTTTAAAAAAAACTTTCAGTAAAGCTGAAAAACGCACTGAGAGCAGATCC
>JBBRHI010000251.1:0-5113 GCA_038222995.1 Bacteroidia bacterium
TCTCAACTATGACTGTTATACCTGATTTCCAGGCAGGAGAAGTGATGTGTTACAGAGGATTAGAAATTCCCGCAAACCGATACAATGATATAAAGCAGCATTTATTAAATGAAACGAGAAAAATAGTATCTCATTGCTGCAAAACAAAACTTATAAACTAATCCTTAAAATGACCCTATGAAAAAAGCTATTTTACTGTTACTTTCTTCAGTATTTATATATACAGCACAGTCACAAAATATGGTGACTAAAAAAGAAGAAAAATTTATTAAAACAGTTGCTTCCATCAGTATGCTGGAAATTAAAATTGGAGAACTGGCGCAAACTAACGCTAAATCACAGCAAGTAAAAACAAGCGCCATGAGGCTTGCAGATGATTACAGGCTAACAAATCAACAAATTACGGCTTTAGCGGCTAAAAAAAATATCATACTTCCTAAAGAGCTTTCTACCAAAGAACAAAAGTTTTATAATTGGTTTGCGAAAAAACAAGGAAAGGATTTTGATAAAGCGTATTTGAAAGTTACTTCTAAAGCCAACAAAAAAGGCATTTGTCGTGTTAAAAAAGTAAACAGAAAAACAAAAGACAGTGACGTGAAAGACTGGTCAGGGCCAATGATTACAACGCTTGAAGCTCACAAGGCACTTTTAAAAGAAACATGTACTATCGCTAAAAAAGAAGATAAGTAACTATTATAAAACAGTATAAAAAAATCCGGTTGTTTGTGTACAACCGGATTTTATTTTGAGCTAAATTACAGATCAACGCAATGACTTAAAATAGTGACATAATTTTGAGACAAACCACCCGATTTCAGTTATGAGATCCTGCAACACGTTCAAGGGTGAAAGTTATTTTTTTTGTTGAAGGCATTCTATTAAAGCCTTCTCTAATTGAGAAATATCTGAAGGCTTTGTAATAAAATGCGCGGCGCCAAGCTCCAGCATCTCTTTAATTTCCTGTTTGTTTGATGATGTAGAATAAACAATGAGAGTAGCATCTTTAAGCTTGCCCATTTTTTTAAGTTCTGCAATACATTCTCTTCCGTTCATTAAAGGCATATTCAAGTCCACAAAAATAAAATCGGGAATCATTTCCTCATCATCCTTTAAAATTTTTAAGGCTTGTATGGCACTGTTTGCAACAATACAATCTACAGGGATCTTTGTATGTTCAATAGCCAACTGAAACATTTCGCTGTCATCATGGTCATCATCGATCAGCAGGCAAACAAGTGGGTCGGTTATCATATAAATTTAAGGTTGAGTAACAAAGATAGGGAATCAAAAAAATGACTCTTCAATTTTAAGATATTTTAAGATAATTAGATGCCGGGGAATAGGTTATACTCTATTTCCCGGATTTTATGCGTATTTTAGTGTATAGTGAAAAATTTACTAAATATAATAAGCGTTTTAGCACTTTTTGTGTTGCTCACCTCGCTTCATACTAATTCCGGCAATGATCCTAAAGAGCGCAGTATTAAGAAAGACAGTCTTGTGAACTTTAGTAAGCTGCAATTAGGCAAGAACTATAATTATGCTAATTGTTCACCTAAAACAGGGTTTGATTGTTCGGGCTTTGTGTATTATGTATTTACTCATTTCAACGTAGACGTGCCGCGTTCCTCTTCAGAATATAAAGATTTCGGAAAAACCGTTCCGATAGATTCCTGTAAAACGGGTGACATCATTGTATTTACGGGAACTGACGCTACCAAGCGTTATCCGGGCCACGTAGGAATTATTTTATCGGGCAAACCCTAATTAAGCTTTATTCACAGTTCATCCGACAAAAGAACGCCCGGGGTAAAAATCTCAAACTTTAAAGATTCACCGAATTATCAAAAACGGTTTATGAAAATTGTGAGAGTCTGTAAAATAATATAAGCTAGTATGAATTTGAGTTCTTGAACTTTTGATTCAATACAAAGCCTTGCTGTACGGCTGTATTATTAAGATTAACAAGGCAATAGTTTAAATATTCAACCAGGTCGGTAAAGCTGGTAGGTTTTTGAATGTACATACTTGCTCCGTACCTGTAACTTTGCTCTACCATTTTATCAGACATGGAAGTGGATAACATCACAACATGCAGATCGTTTGAAGGATGAACATCTTTGATCATTTTTAGAGCTTCAATACCATTCAGTTTAGGCATATTAATATCTAAAAATATAAAATCGGGTAAATCAGTTGCGCCTTTAAAATAATTCACTGCTTTTTCCCCATTATTTACGATCGTTAATTCGTAATTCGGATTAATAGAATGAATCGCTTCTTTAAAAAAGTGAGTATCGTCCTCATCATCTTCGGCAAGCAAAATATGCAGGTTTTGAGTATTCAAAATAATAAGTAGTGGTAATGGGGTTTATTAGTCGAAGGTATGTTAAAAAAGTGGAGTAATTACAATTAATTTATAAGGTAAAACCCTTACATCATAGTTCTAAATATTTAGTAATTTTGCAATATACTTCCGAACCTGTTATTTCAAAAAATACATGAGCAAAAAACTAAAAGTTGCCTACATTGAAGATCATAAATCTGTTAAAGAAGGCATTAATTTCTTATTATCTAAACAACCTGAAATTGAAATTATTGAAGATGAATTTAACTATCGCAACATGGATGAATTCATTGCCATCCATCACGTTTCCGTATTTATTTTAGACCTTCAGCTGTATAATATTAAACAGGCAAATGACCTGAACGGTTATGAGATTTGCGAGATCATTACCCGAAAATACCCGGATATTAAAATTATTGCTCATTCTATGTACGACCATATAGACAGCGTTAACTCCATATTCAGCAAAGGGGCTGTAGGCTTTGTTTCTAAAAAATCGGGCTGTACAGAATTGATCCGGGCTATTGAAGCGGTTGTATCAGGTAAAAAATACATTTGTGCCGAAATTGAAAAAAAATCCAAGAATGCGAAAGCCTTTCTCAAAAACATTGATGAATCATTGAAAGCCCTGGAAGAGCAATTTACAAAAGCCGAAAAACAAATTCTTGAAAAAATGGCAAAAGGGTTTTCAACTAAAGAAATTGCCCGGCAATTTGATGTATCTGAAAAAACAATTGAGACACACCGTAAACACCTTTTTGTTAAAGCTAAAGTAAAAAATGCTGCTGAGCTTATAGCCTTCACCTATTCACGAAGAATTTTAATGGACTAAGTTTATGGAAACTATAACAAACTATAACTTTATCAGAAAAATCGGAAAGATCACTGACGATGGGATCGCTGTTTATGATATAAAAAACAAGACCTTTTTATACGTTAACGAAAACTTTACTAAAATTTTCGGGATCGATGAAAAAAACATCCTGTTTGATTCGAAGATCATTTTAAAATTTATATTTGCCGAAGACAGCTCTTATTTAAAACTACGATATGATGAGCTCCTAGAAACAGGCTGTATAAACACAACCGAATTCAGGCTTGTTTTTCCTGACAGCATTATAAAACATATTAGTTGCGATGTGCTTATGCTGGAAGATACCAACCTTATTACAGCTTTTATAAAAGATGTAAGCGATGCAAAAAAGCATGAAGATTATCTAATAAAATATACAGCGCAAAAAGACACCTTGTTGGATATGCTCACACATAACCTAAGCGGACCATTGCAGCTGTCAAAAGATATGATCTTGTCTTTACAAAAAGGATACAGCGAAAATAATTTAGCGGATATTAATAAGCTGTTAACCATTATGCAGGAAAATACACAGCAATGTATTGATATTGTAAACGATTTTTTAAGGCAGGAACATTTTGAATCGGCTCATACCTATGTAAGGAAAACACGGTTTGATGTGATTGAAAAAATTAATGTTACGCTTGATAAGCTTAGAGCGATGAATAAAGATAAGGTGTTTACATTGACCTCTGATCTTGAAAACTTAAATATTACTTCGGATGCCGTAAAATTTTTTCAGATCATTCATAATATATTATCCAATGCCATTAAATTTACAGGCGACGATGGCGTAATAGATATTAACGTAAAAGAGCTTGAGCATGCGTATTTAATTTCCATAAAAGATAACGGTATAGGTATTCCTGAAGCCGATCACCCTTCCTTATTTCATAAAAAGGTAAAAGGAAGAGCGGGTTTAAAAGGAGAAAAATCTTCAGGCTTGGGATTATCGATCGCTAAAAAATTAGTAGACTTGCTAAACGGGACTATCCGGTTTGAAAGTAACGAGAAGGATGGGACTGTTTTTCATTTAGAATTACCTAAAGAATAAAAACAGTTTTACATATTATTTTCCTTTTATAGCTTTACGGTTCTTTTCCCGCATCTCTTTGTATTTCTTTCTCGGGTTTTTGTTATTAAATTCGTTAATAGTTCTGTACGCTTCCACAAGGTCCTCCGGTACTTCACCTTTATAATTCAATTTATAAACAGAGAATCCGTTGTAAGGCGTTTTATCAATATTAGAAAGTATTTTAACGCGGCCTTGTAAATTATCCTGCTTAAAATAAGCCATAAATGTTTCTTTTCTTGCTTTCAATAATGCATTAAACTTAGCATTAATGATGTCGTTACTTACTATTTGCTTACACTTATCCTGTATGGTAAATAACATTTTTGTTTTAGCTCTTGAATCCAGGTATCGGATAAAAGTAGAATCTTTCACAGAGATCCTTTCAATATTAGTTGTATCGCCTTCTTTAAGATCTTTGTTTTTTATTTTATTGGCAAATTCATAGAATTGTTTTTTAGCCTCAAAAAACAAAATGTATTCTTTCTCTTTTTCTTCATACACTAAGGGGCTAACCGTTATAGAAACATCATTATGGTCTTTCAGGAATTCAGCCATTTTTTGCACAAACTCCTCTTGGCTTGGCTCCAAAACACTTTTGCGCTTATCCCATCTCACCAACATCGATTTCTCAATTTCATTCTCCGTATACTTTACCTCTGTGCGATATCGTGTAGTAGCCGGTTTTACAAAAATATTAGTTAATATACTTAAGATGACATCTCCCAGTTTAAATTTAGGGTCTTTCAAATCACCTTTTATGGGTACTTGGTAATCAATAACATTTCCGCGATCTCTTACAAAGAACATAATTAAGCGTAGCGGGATCCATTTATCGCCG
>JBBRHI010000252.1:0-5101 GCA_038222995.1 Bacteroidia bacterium
ACTTAAACTTGAGTTACGCAAGCAGCATTTAAAATCGTTTCCGAAAGACATATTGAAATTGAGGCATTTACAATATTTAGATATCAGCAAAAATTCGATCAGCGAATTGCCGGATAGTATTGATGTTTTAAAGGACCTTCAATATTTTGCCTGCAGTAAAACAGGCTTGAAATCTGTTCCTAAAGAAATAGGTAAATTGGATAACCTGGTGTATTTGAATTTAAACCAAAACGACCTGGAGATGCTGCCGCCGCAGATCGGTAATTTAGAAAAATTGCAAATACTGGATATGTGGAGTAATAATTTTGACGATTATCCTACTACCTTATCAGGCTTAAAATCACTCCGGGTTATTGATCTGCGTAATATATTGATCAGTGATGAAACCCAGCTTTATTTAAAGAGCCAGATGCCCAAAGCTACGGTGTATATGTCGCCCAGCTGTAAATGTAAATGGTAGGATCGGTTATTATTTAGACATCTGTTTTAACTGCTCTTCTAAAAACCGGATGCCCTCTACAAACGTATGCGGCTTATAACCTAATTCTTTTTTAGCTTTGTCAATAATAAAGCCTGTAATGGGGGGGCGTTGTGCAGCTTGTTTAATATCGGCTGATTTAGAAGGCTTGATCAGTGACTTATCTAACCTATAATAGTCGGCCACTAAATGAGCAATTTCTAAAATACTTAAAAAATCGCTCCCGGAAATGTTATAGATTCCCTGCGATTTTTTCTCTGCCAGTAAAATACAACCGTCAGCAAGGTCTTCCGCCAAAGTAGGCGTGCGAAACTGGTCGTCCACTACGTTAATGGTTTTACCTTGTTCTAAATTTTGTTTTACCCACAATACAATGTTACTGCGGCTCATATTATCTACAATACCGTAAACCAATACAGTACGCGCAATAGCCCAATGCAGTTGAGACGTTTCAACTATTTTTTCAGCAGCCAGCTTGCTTTCCCCGTAATAGCTTAAGGGTTTTCTTTCTGCGGTTTCATCTAAAGGGCCGTGTTTTCCTTCAAATAAAAAATCGGTCGATAAATGTATAAACTGTGGCTTATAATCTTTGTTTTGTTGCTGTAATTCTGTAAGGATCTTTACCTGGTTATCAACGGCTGTCACATTCATTAACCAACAGTTTACTTTATCTGTTTCGCAGGCATCTACATTGGTCATAGCGGCCGTATTAATTACCACATCCGGCATATATGTTTTAAATACGCTTTCTACATTTTTATAATCTGTAATATCCAGTTGAGCATATTCGTAACCCGCTTTACTTACCAACCTATTTTCGCCGCGTGCCGTAGCAATACAGGTAACGTTAGGTTTATCCTTAAGCTTATAAACAAGCTTTTGGCCTAATAAGCCGTTAGAGCCCGTGATCAGAATTTTTTGCATGTGCAAATATAGTAAAGATTAATGTTCGGGAAGGAAAGTCATTCTTGAATAGCCTTGTGTTTAGTTGCCTGTTGTGTCAAGACGGCGTAGATAGCATCGTAAAAAATTAAGCTTTCCCGATAAAATTAAACAACAGTTCTTTAAATTTTTTCTCATATTCAATATGCGGTGAGTGACCGCAGTCTTCAAAAACAGCTTCAGTATACATACCGCCGTTTCTTTTATATTCATCTAATAAAGCACGCATTTGAGTAACCATGGGTTGCGGCGGATGGGTTTCATTTCCGGGCCAACCGGGTATCATTCCCATTTTGCCCAAATTATTAATGTCTAAAAAAGAAGCATCAGACACAATGAGGTCGTTAGCGCCGCGGATCCATAGCACAGGAATTGTTAAACGTTTAAAAGCAAAAGCACTAAGGTTACAATACTTTGCAGACAGTGCATTATTAACGCCTTTATTGCCGGGAGCCATGCCCGGCCAATGTGAGGAAGCTACTGTGTTACCGGGGTAATTATCTTCACCGAGCTTTGTTTTAAACATGGCTTCCGTGTACAGGTCTTCCGTTGCACGGTCAATAATGTTGCGTTGTAATAAGGTTTGATTATTTACAAGGTTAAAATATAACCCGTTCATGGTGGATCGGCAATAAAACTGCAGCGACGCCTTTAAGCCTTCCGGTTGAGCAGAGGTTGTTTTTTCATCCTGTGTTCGTATGCTGTCTATAAATGCAGGGTTAACTGCACCACCGCCGCTTCCCGCAAAATCTGCATCACTTGTTTTTAATTCAAGACCGTTATTAATGGAAGCACCAAACCCAAAGGGCGACATCGGTGATTCTAAGGTAATAGAAGCAATTTGTTCGGGATGGTCGGTGGCGAGTTGGAGAATAACTCCGCCCCCTAACGACCAACCCAGCAAATGAATTTTTTTATGCTGAGTATTTACGGCCTTTAAAAAATGGTACAGGTCTTCCGAAAATTCTTTTAAACCTTTGGCAGCGTCTACAGGCTTTGTTTCTGAATCGCCATATCCGCGCATATCAGGCGCAAGATACCTGTAATCGTTAGAAAGCGTTTCCATGAACGGCTTAAAAAAAGCGGAAGAAGATACATTGCCGTGAAGCAATAATACAATGTCTTTTGAAGGATCGCCGCATTCTAAATAATGCGTATTAAGCGTAGTGGTTTTAATGAATTTTGAGTGTATCATGGCTATCTATTTATTTATAACAAACCTATTAAAACAAATGTATAATTACAATTACTAAATAATTAAAGACGCGCTATAGGAAATACAGCAACATAGCCATGATCCCGCAAAACGCTTTCACCAGCATCATGCCGTCAACCACCACCAAATAGTAAAGAATAGTTCTTCTTAAGCGCATAGAATATCCTACAAAAAGCAGTAATATAAAAGGAACGGCATTTAATAAAATCCGTGTAAGGTGAAAATGCTCAACCGTTACAAATACAAAAAACAAAATAAGCCCGGAAAGTGTAAGCGGAATGATAATATAGAAAATCGTCCTTCTTAAACCTGCTTTTACCACAAAGGTATTGATGTGATGATTATAATCGGAAGCGTAATCCTTAATATCGAACATGATGCAAAGGATGGTAATGAAAATAAAGTTTTTTAGGAAAAGAAAAATGGTCAACCTTTCAGGCTCATAGCTTATGCCTTGTTCTACACAATAAAAAATTAAAGGATACACCGTTACAAAGCCTGCCCAGGTAAAGCCTATAATAAAGGGCTTTAGCCCGCCTTTATTCCTTAAATTGTATTTTCCGAAAAATTTACTGTTTATGCCGTAGTACAAGGCTGCAACTGCAGGAAACAACCCTATTAAAAACCAACCGAAAAAAGATAAGTGTAATATATTATCAAAATACGCCCATGCCATATATATTAAACACGTTATTGTAATACTTATAAATAGCCATTGGCTTATTTTTACCGTTTTCCGGTTTTGGTTATACCATTGGGTTCTTTTATTAATGGTTTCAACCGAAGTATCGGTTATATAAGCTTTGGTATAATACATAACCGTGGCTGAAAATACGAGTATATAATATAACGGGGAGTTTAAAGGAAGCAGATGTTGCAAGCTTGCTTCAATACACAATGCCAGTGTACAAATACCGTAAAAGTAATTTCCGTAAAAAATAAATTTTATAAAAGCGTTATTTGTTTTTTGCAGCATATATAATGAATGGCTAAGGTAATAATAAAGCACCGTCCTTTTTAATCTCCTTACTTTTTTCCTTAACGAAAAAAGCATCAAAGATCAATCCGCCGGCCACCGAACAGCATCCGTCTTTTCATCGCTCGAAAAGGCTTTGCAATGCCGGCTTAAAAATTAAAGTTCGCACGCTTCGTCAAAGAAGCGCCACCTTACAATGTATACTAATAAAGCTGTTTTTTTCTTTAATTCCGTGTTTTTGAGAAATCGCTGTATACAAACTTCCTCAGTGTGTAGAACTCATAGTTTTTTTCCCACAAATTAACACGCTTATCCAACATAAACTTTGGCATTGTATTATCATTAATAGCGCGAACTAATATTTAACTATGAAAAAAATTATACTTTTATGTGCAGGTCTATTAATAGCCTGTGTAACAAAATCTCAAACACAAGACAGGAAGTGGAACATCGGGTTTCACGGAGGATTAACTCAATATAACGGTGATCGCGGACAAAATTTTTATGCTACCGATCAGGCTGCATACGGCTTTGCAAGCGTGTCTGTATCTCGTTATTTAGGAAGGCATTTTGATGCATCCTTGTTTTTAACCCGCGGCGAATTGGGTAATACGGAGCCGCTTTCTCCATGGTCGCCTCCTAATGATAATAATCATTTTTTAGTACGTTTAAATACTGCCAACTTAGTGTTGCGTTATAATATTTTAAGCGACAAGTATATTCTTCGTCCTTATATATATGCTGGCGCAGGTGTTATCATGCACGAAAAATACCAGTCTGTAAAAAACGAGCGATATGATTATGCCTTACCTTCTTTCGGTGGCGGTTTAAACATTCGTATTTCTCCTGTTGTATCTCTTCAATTGCAGGAATCCTTTATGTACACTACCGCTGATGATATTGACGGTGACGTGAACGGTGCAAACGACGGGTATTTATACCATACTGTTGGTTTAACTTTTAACTTGGGTAAAAAGAAAGACCAGGATAAAGACGGTGTAGCTGACAGAAATGATAATTGTCCTAACACGCCTGTGGGAGTAGTTGTGGATAAAAACGGTTGCCCGGTAGATAAAGATTTTGACGGCATTGCTGATTATATAGACGATTGCCCGGATGTAGCCGGCACTGCCGCTTTAAAAGGATGCCCGGATAAAGACGGAGACGGTATTGCTGATAAAGAGGACCGTTGCCCTGATATTGCAGGAACAGTTGCTTTAAAAGGTTGCCCTGATACTGATCAGGACGGTGTTGCTGACTTAGATGATAAATGCCCGGGTACAAAAACAGGTTATAAAGTAGATGCAACCGGTTGCGCTATTGATACGGATAAAGACGGGTTAGTGGATGAAGAAGATCTTTGCCCTAGTGCAGCAGGCCCGTTAGCATTAAAAGGTTGCCCTGATACGGACGGTGACGGTGTTTCCGATTTAAATGACCGTTGTCCTAATGTAAAAGGAACCATCGAAAATAAAGGTTGTCCTGAAAT
>JBBRHI010000253.1:0-5094 GCA_038222995.1 Bacteroidia bacterium
GATATTTAGAAGCTAACAAATCAGAAATATTTCAGCGAATAAGTCTTTCTCAACTTTCGTCTTATTTGGGTATTGCAAGGGAAACATTAAGCAGAATTAGAAAAAATAAAGTATAGAGAATTTTGTGACTATTATCACAGGTAAAAGCAATTTCGAACTTTGACTTTTGTAATTCATTAAAAAAATAAAAAAATGAATTCAAAAAACAAATCAATCGTGACAAATTTTATTGAAGAAATTTGGAATCAAAGTCAATTTGAAAAAATTGACCATTTCATTTCTGCTGATTTTATTGACCATTCATTGCCAGCAACGTTATCGGCAGACAAAGAAGGTATGAAACTTTGGATTATTGGGACTGGCAAATCTTTTGAGCATAAAACTATTATTGACGACATTGTTTGCGAAGAGGATAAAGTTATGTTGAAAATGAGAATGCAACTTAAACACATTGGAATTTGGAGAGACATTGAGCCTACCCATTTTGAAATTTCAACGGTTGGGTATAGGTATTACAAACTCAAAGACGGAAAGATTGTTGAACATTGGTCTTTGCTTGACGGTAACTCAATTGAAAACCAACTGAAAGAAGCTAACCGAGGTTGTAAAGTACAGGAGTAGTGAACAACATGTACAGTAAATAACAATAGCTTACAAAAACGATCTTTTATTTGTTCTATTGTGGCGTTTTTATAAAATGCCTATACAAATCCCACATACGAGCAAAGTCCCTTGGATCTTCAAGGATCTCGTTCATGTTGTGTGTTGTAGGGGTACAAAAGCAGAAACCCCTGATAAAGCCTTATTTATCAGGGGTTTTTGGTTCGATAAAAGGTCTTCAAAAATTCAGAAACGTTTATTTCAAGAATTCGCGTGTTCGAAGCCGGGAGCCGGTAAATAAATAATTAATTATATATTTAATCAAATTTAAATAGTCAACTTTTAGGGGGCTTACACATAATGTTAGTAATAGTGAAACATCAATCGTATTACGTTTTGAGACCGATAAAATGAAAGCAATAGTTTATACCACATACGGCCCACCGGAAGTAACCCAATTAATGGAAGTTGACAAACCTATAGCAAAAGAAAATGAACTGCTCATTAAAGTAATTGCTTCCACAGTAAACAGAACAGATTCAGGTTTTCGCAGTGCAGAATATTTTATTTCGCGATTTTGGAGCGGACTTTTAAGGCCGAAATACCCCATCTTGGGTTGTGAATTTGCGGGTACAATTGAGGAGACCGGCAATAGTGTAACTTCTTTCAAAATTGGTGACAACGTTTTTGGATTTAATGATAAAACTTTTGGAGGACATGGAGAATATTTAACAATCACAGAAGATGCTGCAATAGCGATGTTGCCAAATAATATCAATTTTGAAGATGCTGCCGCAATTACAGAAGGTGCTCATTATGCACTATGTGATATAAGAGCTGCAAAAGTAACAAGTGGGCAAAACGTGTTAGTTTATGGCGCTACCGGCGCTATAGGTTCGGCTGCTGTTCAATTATTAAAACACTTTGGAACACATGTTACCGCTGTATGCAATACAAAAAATGTAGAGCTGGTTAAATCCCTTGGAGCAGACATGGTAATTGATTATCAAAAAGAAGATTTTACAAAAACAGAAAAACGGTTTGATTTTATATTTGACGCCGTGGGCAAAAGTTCATTTGGAGAATGTAAACCATTACTTAAAAAAAAGGGAATATATATTTCAACAGAACTTGGAAAGAATGCACAAAATGTATTATTTGCAATTACAACACCGCTTTTGGGTGGAAGAAAAGTTTTATTTCCTATCCCTACAATTAATAAAGAAGATGTTGTGTTCCTGAAAGACCTCGTTGAAAAAGGCGCATTTAGCCCTGTAATTGACAGGTATTATAACTTGGAAGAAATTTCAGAGGCGTACAAGTATGTTGAATCCGGGCAAAAAACAGGCAACGTCATACTCAATATTTCATAACCGATATGATCTTCAACAGCCGTTACTTTAGTGATAATAAGGAGTATAAACTAGTGTTATTTAATAGCTTATTTTCTGCTTGATTTCTCTGAAACAGGAAACGTGTTTTTAATATTTTGAGCATCTAATACATCTCTTTTTTCAAATCTAGTTGCATTAATAAACTAATCCCTCTTATAAAGCCTTATTTATCAGAGGGTTCTTCGTTCGACAAAGTAGCCGTAAAATTAAAAACAGTTATTTTCGATCACTTAGATGTTTCAGGCAAAAAAAGTTTTTGACTTACCGTAATTATCGCGCTTAAAAAAATTAGTAAAATATTATATTTCAATTCCTAAAGAGTCAGTGCTTGTTACAGTATGCTATTGTGCTTAAAGTTAATACCCAAAATATAATTTTGTGAGGTAAAAGAGAATCTTAAGCATGCATTAGCAGCGGTAGCATCAAGCATTGTTTATATGCGGCCTGAGTAAACCCCTGATAAGTCCTATCAGGGGTTTCGGTGTTACAATACTCCATTAAATACCATCATTTTGGCTATAACATAAATAGATTTGGCTATATCGGTTTACTCCTTCCTGCCGACATTTGTACGAATCAAAATCTAAAAAAAATGAAAATTATCGTAACAGGTTCGTTAGGAAACATCAGCAAGCCATTAACAAAAGAGTTAGTGCAAAAAGGACATTCAGTAACCGTAATTAGTACTAAAGCCGATAAACAAAAAGACATTGAAGCCTTGGGAGCCACTGCTGCGATAGGTTCTATTGATGATGTGAATTTTCTTACTAAAACGTTCACCGGTGCCGATGCAGTATATACCATGATGCCGCCCTTTAACTTTATGGAAGATGTTAATCTTGATGCCAGAGCAGAAGCGAAAAGGATCACTACAAATTATGCCGCCGCCATTAAAAACGCGGGTGTAAAAAGGATTGTTCACCTCAGCAGTATAGGAGCACACCTCGAAAAAGGCAACGGGCTTCTTGCCTTTCATTTCGTGGCAGAGCAGGTTTTGAAGCAATTACTACCGGAAACGGCTATTACCTTTATGAGGCCGGTAGGCTTCTACTATAATTTATATCAGTTTATGGATATTATAAAAGGAGAAGGATTTTTAAAAGGGATGCTCGGTAAAATTATGACGCTTCGTTTTTATGGCCCCATCGCTTTGCTAAAAGGGCAAAAAGGACTTATCCTATCCAATTATGGCAATGACGATAAAATGCCCTGGGTATCTCCCTTGGATATTGCTGCCGACGTTGCTGATGAAATAACAATGCCCCTATCCGGTATAAAAATACGTTATGTGGCAAGCGAAATCCTTACCTGTAGCCAAATAGCAAGTATCCTGGGTGAGGCTGTCGGCAAGCCTTATTTAAAATGGGTAACGGTTAGCGACAAGCAAATGCTGGATGCATTAAAAAATATGAAAATGCCTTTAAGTCTTGCGAACGACCTTACTGAAATGAACGCAAGCATGCGTAACGGCGGTGTACTGTTTGAAGATTATAATAAAAATAAGCCGCTGTTAGGGGCTGTAAAAATGAAAGAATTTGCTAAAGAATTTGCAATACAGTATACTAAAAAGTAGTTAACTTGTAATATGAAAAACGCTCAACCTTTCCGTATTAAATCAATAAGCCAATACCATCAGGTGATTGAACTTGATAAACCGGAGCATCCTTTAATCAGTGTCATAAATCTCGAAGACTTTAAACCGCGTGTGAGTAATGAGAAAATCAGTGTGATATTTGATTTTTATATTATCTCGCTGAAAAGAAATGTAAGCGGTAAAATTAAATATGGCTATGGTCAACAGCACTATGATTATGATGAAGGCGTCCTGTTTTTTATTTCTCCCGGCCAGGTTTTTTCATTTGAGGCTGACGATGATGTAAAAAACTCAGGATGGATGCTTCTGGTGCATCCGGATTACTTATGGAATGCTCCTTTAGCCAAAACCATAAAACAATATGAGTATTTTGGCTATTCAGTAAATGAAGCGTTACATCTTTCTACAAAAGAAGAAGCAACCGTCATTGGCCTCCTTAAATTCATTGAACAGGAATATCATGCAAACATTGATAAATTCAGTCAAAACATCATCATTGCCCAGCTTGAATTACTGTTCAGTTTAGCCGAAAGATTTTATAACCGTCAATTCATTACCAGGAAAATAGGCAGTCATAAAATCCTTAACCGTTTGGAGGAGGTTCTTTCCGTTTATTTCAATAGCGGTATTTTAGAAGAAAAAGGATTGCCTTCGGTGCAATACATCGCCGAAACATTAAATGTGTCGCCCAATTATTTAAGCGGCTTGCTCAAATCGTTAACAGGTCAGAACACACAACAGCATATTCATAATAAGTTAATAGAAAAGGCAAAAGAAAAGTTATCTACTACCCAATTGTCGGTAAGCGAAATTGCCTACCAATTAGGTTTTGAACACCCTCCCTCTTTTAGTAAATTATTCAAAAACAAAACAAATTTATCCCCGATAGATTTCAGGCAATCTTTTAATTAATTGAAACCGGGGCCGGCATTACTTAATTTTTAAGCCGGTATAATATTATACGGGTTTTATTTTTTTCCATACCTTCCGTTAAAATATTAACTCATATGACAAAAAAGTTTGAGTCCTTTTATATAAGAAAAACCCGCAAACCATTTGAAGTTTTAAAAGATGGATTGTGGTTTATAGTAGAGCATGCGGGCATTTTATTCAAAGCTGTTTTATTTTTATGTATGCCGTTCATATTAATATCTACCTATACGGCCTACACAATAACACAAAACTCTGACCCGTTTAATAATGTCTTAGTTTATAAATCTTCTTTAAATAAAGGTCCGCTTATACTTTATAGCTTTGTATTTATAATATATGCCGGCGGCTTAGGGATTTACAATCTCCTCATTAATAAATACCTTACACTAGCTGATGCAGAAAGCAAAAGCAGTAATCCTGTAACTTTCTCTTCACTTAAAATAAATTTAAAGGATGATTTCAAGAGCTCTGCCGCAAACTTCACAATATTTTTTATTACCTATTATACCATCTTGCAAACTTATCACTATTTTTTTGACTGGGGCGTAAACAATTTAAACCCTCCTCCATTTT
>JBBRHI010000254.1:0-5092 GCA_038222995.1 Bacteroidia bacterium
ATTTAAAGGCCTCACAGGGTAAGATTGCCTTTGCAAAAACAGACAGCACTAATAGGAAGTATACATAACGCCATACCATAACGCTAAGATAGAAAAACAAAGAAAATTAAAATAAAAAAGAATATCCTTAACTTCTTTGTAGCATCCCTATGGCAAAATAACTCCAAAGAGAAGTAGGTCTGCACTTAATTTCCTATTTTCGTTGTACAACAACTTTATCATGAAAAAACTCATTGCCTGCCTACCACTTTTATTTCTATTCGCCTGTAGCATTCATCCGGAAAATGAAAAAACGAAACCTGATGCCGATAGCCGTTTCAACAACTATAAAGAAAAATTTGTTGAGAACCTTTGGGAGCTCTACCCTGGTTGGGCTTCAAGCCAGGGCTATCATAAATACGACAGTGTATTAACGGTGCCGAATGAAGCGCAACGGACAAAAGAACTGGCATTTTGTAAAGCAAATTCTGATTCATTGAAGCAGTTTGACCTGAATACGTTATCTGATAATAATAAAACAGATTACCGCATGATCGAAAGTCAATTGAAATCTACCGAATGGTACACCACTCAATTCAGATCGTATGAATGGAACCCTTCAGACTATAACGTGAGCGGCGGTTTTGCAGAAATGCTGGCTAATAATTACGATTCATTGGATGCGCGCTTACACAACTTTTATTTACGGATGAAAAACATACCGGCATTTTATGAAACCGCGAAACAGCAAATTAAAAACCCTACGGTTGAACATACACAATTGGCCATTGATCAAAACCTTGGCGGGATTTCTACGTTTGACGGAGATCTTAAAGAAGCTTTAAACCGATCGCACTTAAGCGATAAAGAAAAAGAAGAAATACTGGCAAGAGCAAAGCAATCAACTGAGGCCATCAACGGCTTTATAACTTTTTTAAAAGACTTAAAGAATACCGCGCCGCGCAGCTTTCGTTTAGGAAAAGAATTATACGTCAAAAAGTTTGAGCACGATATTCAGTCGACGTTTACGGCACAGGAAATTTACCGGAAGGCGGTTGAACATAAAGAAGAACTACACGCGCAAATGTTTGAGCTCACTAAAAAATTGTGGCCGAAATATGTGAAGGATAAAAAAATGCCCGATGATAAATTAGTCGCCATTAAACAAATAATAGATGTTATTTCCGTGAAGCATATCTCAGCTGATTCGTTTCAATTGGAAATAGAAAGAGAGATTCCTTTACTTGTTAAATTTATTAAAGAGAAAGACCTTATTTACATTGATCCCTCAAAACCTTTGGTAGTACGCAAGGAGCCCGCTTACATGGCAGGCGTTGCAGGCGCTTCTGTATCATCGCCCGGCCCTTATGATAAGAACGGGAACACGTATTATAACGTTGGTAGTTTTTCGGGTTGGGATAAAGCACGGATTGAAAGTTATTTGAGAGAATATAATTATTATATCTTGCAGATCTTAAATATTCACGAAGCCATTCCCGGGCATTACACGCAATTGGTGTATTCAAACCAATCGCCGAGTATTATTAAATCTATTTTCGGCAACGGCGCTATGGTAGAAGGTTGGGCGGTTTATACAGAGCGCATGATGCTGGAAAACGGTTACGGAAACAATGCCGATGAAATGTGGCTCATGTATTACAAATGGAATTTAAGAAGTACCTGCAATACGATTTTAGATTACGGCGTACATGTTAATAATTTAAGTAAAGAAGATGCGATGAATTTATTGGTGAACGAAGCGTTTCAACAAAAGGCGGAAGCAGAAGGCAAATGGAAACGGGTATCTGTAACCCAGGTACAGTTGTGCTCTTACTTTACGGGCTTCAGAGAAATTTATGATTTTAGAGAAGAGCTTAAAAAGAAACAAGGGAATGCATTTAATCTCAAGCAATTTCATGAAAAATTCCTGAGCTACGGCAGTGCCCCGGTTAAATACATTAAAGATTTAATGGAAGCGGAAATTATAAACTCTAAAAAGTAAATGCCGAATTATTTATTAATGCCATGAGTCACCCTGAACTTGTTTAAGGGTCTCATAACTATTGAAATAAAGTTACAATGCAATTCGATTAACCCGGAAGCTTTCAAAATTCGTTATCTCATTCGTATATTCGTGTCAAATTTAATAGCTCAACTCTCATATCTAACCGCATGTTCACCATAGATACCCACACCCACATCATTCCCAAGCACATTCCTGATTTTACTAAAAAGTTCGGGTACGGAAATTTCATTCAGCTCGACCACCACCAACCCGGCAGAGCCTGGATGATGCAGGGCGACAAACGTTTCCGCGAGATCGTAGAGAACTGCTGGGACGCGGAAGTGCGTATTAAAGACATGAAAGACCACCAAGCAGACATGCAGGTTATTTGTACCATTCCCGTTATGTTCAGCTACGATGCAAAACCGGCCGATTGCCTGGAGATCTCCCAATTTTTAAACGATGACATTGCGCAAACCGTTAGTAAGTATCCCGATAAATTTATAGGCTTGGCAACCGTTCCCATGCAGGATACAAAATTAGCCGTGCAGGAATTGGAACGCTGTATGAAGCTTGGCTTTAAAGGCGTTCAGATAGGGAGTAACGTGAATAATATTAATTTAGGCGAGCCGCAGTTTCATGCATTTTGGGCCGCTGCCGAAAAATTAAACGCGGCTATTTTAGTGCACCCTTGGCAAATGATGGGGCAGGAGCACATGACCAAATATTGGCTGCCATGGTTAGTGGGGATGCCTGCCGAAATTAGCCGCGCTATTTGCAGTATGATCTTTGGCGGTATTTTCGAAAAATACCCGAACCTTAAAGTATGCTTCGCACATGGCGGAGGCTCGTTTTTACCCACCATTAGCCGTATTGAGCATGGTTGGGATTGCCGCCCCGACCTGGTAGCGATTGATAATGAATTTAATCCTAAAAAATACTTAGGCAAATTTTGGGTCGATTCACATGTGTGCGACCATAAAATGCTGCAATATATTATCGACCTGGTAGGCGCCGATAAGGTAGTGCAGGGCTCTGATTATCCTTTTCCGTTAGGAGAAGCAGTACCGGGAACGTTAGTGCGCGAAGCACCGCTTACCGATACGGAAAAAACTATTATTATGGGCACTGCCGCTAAAGCCTGGCTGTCTTTACAGTAAAATAGTTTTTCAGGTAGCAGTTGGCAGTAAGTGTAAAGCCACTGCCAACTGCTTCCTGCCGGCTTTCTAAACTTTTAATCTTCTAACTTTTAAACTTATATATGCACTTCAACGACCACCAACTCAAGCTCCTCACTTCCTGCGAAGGCAAAACACTTAAAAAAGTAGTTATTTATTTTTGGGTAAACCGTCTTAATCCCGAGGCACAAATCGATCTGATCGATAATGTGGAATTAGTATTTAATGATGATACAACGCTTGTTATTACCTGTAACGACGATAGTACGGGCATTAACGTAATTAATGATTTTAATTTTAAGGATGAAAAAGCCGCTTTAAAAGAAGAGTTCGGAGATAAAATTAAGATCATCCCTATTGATGCGTCTACCACCAAAATGTGGACAGATGTAATCGGTGAAACGATTGAAGCATTTGAATTAAGCAAAGAAGACGAGCAATTTTTAAACGATGCACTCATCATCAGTTTCGGAACCGAAAAACGCTCTATCGGAATTAGCCGGGCAGACGGGTTGATCATTGACTATTGGGAAGAATAGCACGGCGTTCATCGATCGTATCTTGCTTTTAGTTAATAAAATTTGATAATTCATCTAACCGGTAAAAAATTAGAATAGATTTCCGCCCCCTGCCTAAAACCGGTAAGTTATTTAGAATCGTTATAAATTAGCATATATGTTAAGAAAAACTAAAATTTACTCTTCTATTATACAACATTCTGCTATTTTTGTGCGGAAATTTTTGTCATTATAGTGTCATTAAACGCCGGAAAACATCCAAAATCAGATATAATTTTATGCATAACCATATGTCTCATTTCTCTTTAAAATCCTTATTTGGCGCAGTTTTCCTGTTTTTTGCTTTCTCCTTTGGATTGAAAGCTCAAGACGGAGCCAAAATATTTAAGCAAAACTGTGCGGTATGTCACTCCTCACATACCGATCAAAAATTAACGGGCCCCGGCTTAGCAGGTGTATTTGACCGTGTCCCGAAAGGCGACTGGATCCACAAATGGATTTTAAATAACGAAAAAGTTATTAAATCGGGCGACGCTTACGCTAACAAAATCTATAATGAAAATGGCAAAGCGGCCATGACTGTGTTTGAAGGCCAGTTAACCGATAAAGATGTAGATGCGGTTGTTGCGTTTTTAAAAGGACCACCGCCTCCGGGACCAACTACAACAGGGGCTACAGCAACAGGCGGCGATCAAGTTGCAGGAGCCGGTGAAGACAAAGGCGGCATTGACCCCTTATATTTACTGTTAGGCGGTATCGTTATTATTGCCATCATCATCGGTGCCTTACGCAGCGTTCGTCAATCCTTACAAAATACCTATAACCGTAAAGAAGGCAAAGCGGAAAATCCTGACATGACCTTCTCAGAAGAAGTAAAACAATGGATGGGCGGCCACCGTCGTTTGGTAGGTGTTATAGGCATTATTATTTGCTGTGTAGGAATGAAAGCATGCTGGAACGCGTGTTTCGATATCGGGGTGTATTACGACTGGGAAACCAAAAAAGGTTACAAACCGGAACAGCCGATCAAATTCTCTCACAAAATTCACGCGGGCGACAATGAAATTGCTTGTCAGTACTGCCACAACACTGTTGAAAAGTCACGCCACGCGGGTATTCCTTCCGTTAACGTATGTATGAACTGTCATAAAGGGATCAGCAAAACAGCTAACGAAGGATCAGAAGCGCAAATCGCTAAAATTTATCACGCGGCAGGATTCAATCCAAAAACAGGCGTATACGATATGCCTCAAAATCCTCTAAAATGGATCAAAGTTCACAACTTACCCGATCACGTATACTTTAATCACAAACAGCATGTGGTAGTAGGTAAACAAGAATGTGCTACCTGCCACGGCGATCTTAAGAAAATGACGGTTGCCGAACAACAGTCGCCGTTAACAATGAAATGG
>JBBRHI010000255.1:0-5041 GCA_038222995.1 Bacteroidia bacterium
CTGTTTTCGAAATCAAAATTAAGCTCGCGGTTTTTATCGGTTACATGAAACAACACAACGTCATGCTTCCTGTATTTTAAATGTTGTAAGGAGGAAAATATTGTTTCCAGGTGCGATTCATCTTCAAACATATCACTAAAAATAACTACCAACGAGCGGGTGTGAATAATTTCAGCTATCTGGTTTAATGCTTTTGCTGATTCTGTAGTCGTTTTTTCTTCAAAAGAGTTTTTAGTTAAAAGCTCTTCCAACTCATGGTATATAAGCTTTTGCTGGGTAGGGTTACTTTTAGCGGGGTAATGTTTATAGACTTCGCTGTTAAATAATGTAAGTCCCACCGCATCGCGTTGCCCTTTTAAAAGCTCTATTAAAGCGGCAGCGGCATATACAGAAAATGATAACTTATTAAATTCCGTTTCCTTTTTATCTAAAGGAAACAACATAGAGCCTGAAGTATCAATTACGATCTGGCAACGGAGATTGGTTTCTTCCTCGTAACGTTTTATGAAGAGCTTATCTGTTTTAGCAAACAGTTTCCAATCAATATGTTTTGTACTTTCGCCGCTGTTATAGATACGGTGTTCGGCAAATTCAACAGAAAAACCATGAAACGGACTTTTATGAAGACCTGTTATAAAGCCCTCTACCACTTGCTTTGCAAGCATCTCTAGTTTCGAGAAAGGTTCTATTCGTTGTCTGTCTATCACTCTTATAAAAATACAATTAATAACGGCAATAAAAAAACCCTTGAGCTTAGCCCAAGGGTTTTATTTTTAATTAGTTTCCTAATTATTTTCCTTTGTTAACGTTACCCGCTAATTCAGTACCTGCTTTAAATTTAACTACTTTTTTAGCAGCAATTTTAATTTCTTTTCCTGTTTGTGGGTTACGACCTAAACGTGCAGCACGTTTAGCTACTGAAAAAGAACCGAATCCTACTAAAGAAATACGATCACCTTTTTTTAATCCTTTTGATACTGCTTCAATAGTAGCATCTAATGCACGACCTGCATCAGCTTTAGTCAATTTAGCTCCGTTTGCAATTGCTTCGATTAATTCTGCTTTGTTCATTTTGTTTTGTTTTAAGGGTTAAACTTTTTTAAATTAATTAACAAGACAAATGTATACGGTAATCCGTATTTGTCAAGTGTTTTAATAAAAAAAACACTGATTTTGTTTATAAAACGGCATTTTGTTAATAAATACGCTCTGTAACGCCATCATAATAAGGCTTTACGAATAGCTGCCGGATAATAATGTTCAATATTAAGCATTACAAAGCACACACTCCTTTATATATACACCGGTAAGGCAACCGCAAAAATCACAAAAATGCGATCAGTGTATCTATTTTAAATCCTCGTAAAAATTCCTCGATTGTCATTCTCTTTTTTCCGGCTGTTTGTAATTCTTTAATTGAGATGAAACCATTGTTGCAAGCCACTTTCAGAAAAGTTTTTCCGTCACTTATTATATGCCCCGGTTTTTCATTATGGGCCAATTCTTCTGCATCTGTTTTATATATTTTTACTCCTATTGTTTGACCGCTTTTATCCTTAAACTCTGTAAAGGCAGCAGGGTATGGAGAAAGCCCGCGAATTAAATTATAAATATTTTCGGCGGGCTCATTCCAATTTATCTTACAGGCCTCTTTAAATATTTTTGGAGCATGTATACTTTTTGTATCATCCTGCGGTTTCAACTCATAGTTGCCAGACTCAATTGCTTTAACGGTTTCTAAAATAACTTCCGCACCCAGCTGCATTAAACTGTCGTGCAACTCACCGGCAGTAGTAGTTTCGGAGATAGGCATTTTTTCCTGAAGCAACACATTACCGGTATCAATTTCGTGTTTTAATTTAAAGCTCGTAACGCCGCTTTCTTTTTCACCGTTAATAATAGCCCAGTTAACAGGTGCGGCTCCCCTGTACTTAGGCAATAAAGAGCCGTGCAAGTTGTATGTACCCAGTGGCGGCATATTCCACACTACTTCAGGGAGCATACGGAATGCTACCACAATTTGCAAGTCCGCTTTCAGTTTTTTTAATTCTTCAATAAACGATTCATCTTTTAATTTATCGGGTTGTAACACTGTTAAGCCTTTTTTCAACGCATCTATTTTTACCGCCGATTGTTGCAGCTGCTGCCCTCGCCCTGCCGGTTTATCAGGCACTGTAACAACACCCACCACATTATAATTATTTTTGATCAATATATCTAAACTTGCTACCGCAAATTCAGGAGTTCCCATAAATACTATTCTCATTCTTTGATAAATTTTAAAGGCTAAAGTTAAATCTTAAATGTATAAGTTTACTCTTTATTGAAACTTTGTTAACAGCAAATTTCGATGCTTAAAAAAACCATAACTTGCGTGTACCATAAATACCATTATTATGAAAGTATTACTTGTTGAAGACGACATTACGCTTAACCAAAATATTAAAGAATACTTAACGCAGGAACTTTTTGATATGGAAGTAGTTTTCGACGGAAAGATTGCAGAAAAAACACTAAAAAAAACGGCCTTTGATTGTGTCATTTTAGATATTAACCTTCCTTTTAAAACCGGCTACGAGCTTTGTAAAGATTTTAGGGTATATAATAAGTCTACGCCGGTGCTTATGCTTACTGCTTTTGACGAACTTGAAGATAAAGTAAACGGTTTTGATTGCGGCGCTGATGACTATTTGACCAAACCTTTTTATATGAAAGAATTAGCTTTGCGCATAAGGTCGTTGATTAAACGCAATGCCGCCAACGCTAAAGACATACCGGAAACTATAATGGTAGAAGATATTGTGATTAATCAAAAAACGAAAACCGTTAAAAGAAACACTACTGAAATTATATTAACGCCAAGGGAATACCAGATCTTATTAAAACTGGCACTTGCCAAGGGTGAGTTAGTTGATAAGCAAGAACTGGTAAAAGAGATATGGGGCGGATCGTTTGATGCAAATACCAACACCATTGAGGTATATATTAATTTTTTAAGAAAAAAAATTGATAAGCCTTTTGATAAACAGCTTATAAAAACAAAAATAGGTTACGGGTATTATTTAAATATATAACGTCTTAATACTGTTACATACCTGCCTTAAAAAATGAACATCAGAAGTAAGATATTGCTCTATTTCTCCACACTATCCATCAGTATTGTAGGTGTATCGTTTATTATTATTTATTCATTGTTTTCAAATTACAGGAGCCAGGAGTTTCTTCAAAGGATAAAAGATAAAACGATTACTACTGTAAGATTTTTAGTGGAAATTGAGCAAATTGATCATAATTTGTTAAAAACCATGGATGCGTATACTATTAATAATTTATACAAAGAAAAAGTGCTCATCTTCGAAAGTCACAAAAAACTTATATACAGCAGTGTGGATGATACAAAAATAAAATACAGGGAATCGATCCTTAGCAGTCTTAGTCCTTCCAATAATTTAATTGAAACAACGGAAGACAACTTCGATGTGGTGGGCGTTTGCTTTAAGTTCGGCAATAATAACTACTACGGCATTTCAAAGGCGTATGATGAGTTTGGGTTAGATAAATTATCTTACCTGGAGTCTATATTCATTACCATTTTTATTATTTTTTCATCGGTAATTTTAATTACCTCTTACCTTCTTTCAAAGCAGATTACACAACCTATTAATTTAATGGCAGGCGAGCTTAAAAAAATTAATCTTGATTCGCAAAATAACCTGCTTACCGTTCCAAAAAGTAAGGACGAAATAAATATGCTGGCAGGACGTTTTAACGAGTTGATGAAACGCTTAAACGATGCATTCTCCTTTCAAAAACATGCCATACACCATATATCGCATGAATTAAAAACACCTATTGCCATTTTGGTATCCAATTTTGAAAAGATGGAACAGGAAAAAGATCTTGATCGACTGCATATCCTCATTAAAAATCAAAAAGAAGATACTAAAAACTTGAGTGATATTATTAATGCGCTGCTGGAAATATCAAAAGTAGAAACCGGCAATAAACTGGAGACAGAGCGTGTACGTATTGATGAGCTTATTTTTGATACCGTAGACGAAATAAAACATTTGCATGACGATTTTACTTTTGAAATTGAACTTGATGAAAGTATTTTAAGTGAAGAGTATTTATTGGTGAAAGGAAATGAGAAGCTGATCAGGCTTGCTATTATAAACCTGGCTAACAATTGCATTCGTTACAGTGATACCAAAAAAGCGAAATTTGTTATTTACTCAAAAGAAAAAGAATTATATCTTGACGTGATAAATTCAGGTAAAGTAATCAGCGACCGGGAAAAACAGTTTTTATTTCAGCATTTTTTTCGAGGAGAAAACAGTAAAGAAAAAAGAGGGTTTGGGCTGGGCCTTGTGCTTATTAATAAGATCGTTACCCTGCATCACGGACAAATTAACTATTCATCCGCCAACAATGTAAATACATTTACAATATGTTTTCCTAACCATTAGTTTCCTACTGTTAACCTTTATTATTTTAAGGTAAAATTTATATATTTTAAGGTAGTTTTAAGCCGAATTTGCCGATTTTTGCCCTAAATTTTAAAGGATAGAATAATGAAAGTGGGATCTGCGAAAGCCTTGTGGTTAATAATTAGTTGTTTAGGCTTAAATCTATTACATCTTAAGGCCGCAGATACGCTGAAAATAAGCATAAAACAGGCAGACAGCCTATTCCTAAAAAACAATTTTGATCTTTTGGCATCTGCTATGAATATTGACGCGCAAAAAGCCCAGATCATTCAATCAGGCTTATACCCAAATCCTATATTTACTGCCGATATTAATGCGTACGATCCTGATAACAATAGGGCATTTCATGATAACGCTTCCGGGCAAAAAGCGTTTCAGTTAGAGCAACTTATTTTATTGGGAGGTAAGCGTAAAGCCCAAATAGACTTAGCGAAAACAAATGTTAAGATCGCAGAGTTGGAATTTCAACAAATGGTAAGTCAATTAAAATTTCAATTGCACAGCAGTATGTATTTTTTAAGCCAGCAATTTATTTTAATTAATAAATACAA
>JBBRHI010000256.1:0-5033 GCA_038222995.1 Bacteroidia bacterium
TAAGTTGAATGATGACATCAAACAGCTCAATAATCAACTGAGCCAAACCAAGGCAAACAAAAAATCGCAGATCAATACGATCGTTGTGATCAACACAAAAATAAAAGTGCGTGAAGAGCTCATCAGCACTATTAACAGTGAATTGGCGCGTATCAATTCAAACATCAAAAAAAATACTGTAGAAGTAAATTCGCTCAAACAAAATTTAGAAAAGCTGAAAGGTGAATACGCTAAAATGATTTATTTCGCACAACGAAACCGGGATTCATATACCAAGCTGATGTTTTTATTTGCTTCAGGCGATTTTAACCAGGCTTATATTCGCCTTAAATATTTTCAACAGTATACAGCGTTCAGAAAAAAACAAGCCGCTGAAATTGTTTCTACACAGCTTGTGCTGGTAGAGAAGTTGAAAGAATTGGAAATACAACGTCATGAAAAAAATGTATTACTGGGTAACGAAAAAGATGAAAAAACGCAATTAGACGGAGAGAAGCAACAACAGGAAATTGTATTAAGTGAATTGCAACAACAGGAAAAAGAATTAAAAGAAGAGCTTGAAAAGAAAAAGAAGGATGCCGAGAATTTACAGATTGCCATTAAAAAATTAATTGAAGCGGAAATAAAGCGTAAGTTGGAGGAGTCTGCCCGCATAGCTGCCGAAAAAGCGGTGAAAGCGGAAAAACTGGCAAATACTAAAACAAAAACGAAAGAAAATAAATCAAAAGTAGAACCGAAAAATCCTGTTGCAAAAGCTACTTCACCCGAGTTAACGGAAGAAGCAGAAGCAGTGGGAGCAGACTTTTCGAGCAGTCGCGGTAAGTTGCCGTGGCCGGTTGTTAAAGGCGTTATATGCCAGCCTTACGGCGAGTATGAACATCCCGCCATTAAAGGTTTTATGATGAATAATAACGGCGTAGAGATCTGCACCGCTAAAGGATCCCAGGCCAGAGCCGTTTTTGAAGGGGAAGTAACGGGGGTAGCTGCTTCGCCAACAGGAGGCTATCTTATCATTATAAGACACGGTGAATATTTAAGTGTATACAGTAATATTGAAAAGCCGGGCGTAAGGCAGGGAGAAAAAGTATCTACCAAACAAATTATAGGAACTATCATAGATGAAGACGGCAAAACAAGCATGAATCTTCAAATTTGGAAAGGCCAGAAAACAATGGATCCGAGCGGCTGGTTATTTAATGCGAGGTAATAATTTAATTCACTAAACCGGTTTCCTGATCATCGCGGAATGCGCGCTTATCAATTTCTTTACCGGCTTCATCATAATAAAACCAAAGGCTGTCACGCATATCTTTTTTGAACCAACCTTTGTAATGTATTTTTCCGTTGGGATAATATACAATGGATTCGCCCTGTTTAAGGCCTTTGTCATAATAACATTCGCTCCATTTAATACCGTTATCATAAAACGCCATCCATTGTCCGTGACGTTTGCCAAACCTGAAAAAACCTGTGAACTTAATAATGCCGTTAGGATACTTATCCACGTAATCGCCCGTATAATCAACATCAGGGGGTGTAATAGCGTATTGCGTATTAGGATTAATCGTTTCAGGTTTACGGGCTGCTGTTAGCGAATCTTGTTTTATTCCTGTCTCTTCGCCACTTTGATTGCTTTTACAATGCGACATTAAGAAACTAATAACCACTAAAGAAATACCCGTGTAAATTGATTTGATCATGATACTTTATTTTTTTCTTTCAATAGAATAATTAACGAGTTGTATTAAACTTTGTTTAGAAGGGCTGTCTGTAACGCCTTCAAGTATTGCCAATGCCTTTTCTTTATATTGGTGCATCACACCTTCTGCGTATGTAATCCCTCCTTTTTCGTATACAAAGCTTATCACCTCTGCTACTTTTTTAGGATCATTGTTATGATTTTTAACGATGTTAATGATCTTGCGTTTTTCTAACCAGGTGCAGTTATTTAACGCATAAATCAACGGTAAAGTCATTTTCTTTTCTTTAATGTCTATTCCTGTAGGTTTTCCGATGCTTGTATCATCGCCAAAATCGAACAGATCATCCTTTATCTGGAACGCGATTCCGGTATTAATACCGAATTCTTTAAATTGATTGATCAATGCATCATCTTTGCTAACTGATGCTACGCCTGACGCACAGCAAGCAGCAATTAAAGTGGCCGTTTTTTTAGTGATGATCTCAAAATATACTTCTTCAGAAATATCGAGCTTACGTGCTCTTTCTATTTGTAATAGTTCTCCTTCGCTCATTTCGCGAACCGCGTTATTGGCAATCTTCAATAAATGAAAATCGTCATTATCCAAAGCAAGTGAAAGACCATTGGTTAATAAAAAATCTCCTACTAATACAGAGATTTTATTTTTCCATAACGCATTTACGCTAAAAAACCCACGGCGCTCATTGCTATCATCCACTACATCATCATGTACTAAAGAAGCTGTATGTAATAATTCAATTAAAGAAGCGGCCCTGTAAGTACTTTCGTTGAATTCACCGGCGCATTTCGCACTTAAAAAAACAAACATCGGACGAATTTGCTTGCCTTTACGCTTAACAATATAAGTGGTGATCTTATCTAACAAAGGCACATTACTTTTCATAGATTGTTTGAATTTGATTTCAAACTCATCCATGTGCTTGCTAATAGGCGCCTTTATTTGATCAACAATATCCACTAAAAAGTACCGTAAATATAGGATTAAATGAAGAAGTAAAAAAGCTTTAATTAAGCGGTTTTACACCTTAAAAACCGGTTGGGCTGATTTGTTTTTATTGACGAGCTGTCCGCAAGCAGCGTCAATATCCTTACCCCTGCTCCGACGCACGTTCACAATAATTCCCCTGCTCTCTAAATGATTTACAAATGCCTCTAAACGCTCAGGGGTTGTTTGTTTAAACTCACCGTCATCAATAGGATTGTATTCTATAATATTTACTTTGGCCGTTGTCTTTTTACAAAAATCAGCCAGCTCACGCGCGTCTTGTATGCCGTCATTAAAGTCTTTAAATACAATATACTCAAACGTTACCCGCGAACCCGTTTTTTCATAAAAGTAATTCAATGCTTCTTCTAAATTATTTAATGTGTTAGATTCGTTGATCGGCATGATGTGATTTCTTTTTTCGTCGTTGGCCGCATGCAGTGATAATGCCAAATTAAATTTCACTTTATCATCCCCCAATTTCATGATCATCTTAGCAATACCGGCTGTACTTACCGTAATCCGACTCGGACTCATATTTAAACCGTCAGGTGCAGTAATACGATCCACAGACCGCAGTGTTTCTGCATAGTTTAACAACGGCTCGCCCATACCCATATACACAATATTAGTAAGAGGCTGGTTGTATTTTGTTTCCGCTAAATTTTTCACAAGGGCTACCTGGTCATATATTTCATCGGCGTTTAAATTACGCAGGCGTTTTAATTTACCGGTAGCACAAAATTTGCAGGTTAGGCTGCAGCCTACCTGTGATGAAATACAGGCCGTCATGCGCGTTTTAGTAGGGATCAAAACACTTTCCACTACATTGCCGTCCGATAGCTTCATCGCGCATTTAATTGTACGGTCAGTGCTTACCTGCATATCGCTTACAACCACAGCATTTATATCAAATGTTTCTTTTAACCAATCTCTTAAAGGCTTTGAAAGGTTCGACATATCGTCAAATTTATGAGCGGTTTTTTTCCAAAGCCATTCATAAATTTGTTTTGCACGAAACTTTGCCTCACCCTTCTCTTTTAGGATATCTGCGAGTTCCGCTTCACTTAAGGCGCGTATGTCTTTTTTAATTTGCATCAACTTCTGCAAAGTTATCTATAAATACGCAATTTGATTACCGGTTTATCTAAATAATAGTTATTAAATTTGAAAATGCGTTTTATACAAGCTACACGTATTTTTTCGGGTAAAGCATTTTTAAAAGACAATACCGTTCTGGCCATAAACGATCACGGTACCGTTAAAGACCTTTTACCTGCCGATAGCGTTGAAAAAAGCAACATTCAACATATTGAAGGAATAATTACTCCCGGTTTTATAAATACACATTGCCACTTAGAATTAAGCCATTTAAAAGGCATTATAAAGCCGCACACAGGCATTGTTGATTTCGGCTTATCGGTTATAAAACACCGTAATGATATTCCTGTTGAACTACAGCAGGAATATATGCTGCAAGCCGATAAGGATATGCACCAACAAGGTATAGTAGCTGTAGGCGACATTAGTAATACAGCGCTATCATTACCGGCAAAAAAACAATCAGCATTATATTACCATACCTTTGTAGAGCTTATCGGCTTAAACCCGGAAAGAGCGGGGCTTGTATTTGATGCAGGAAAAGAAGTTTTAAATGAATTTGAAAAATCGGGGTTACCCTCTTCTTTAGCTCCTCATGCGCCTTACAGCAGTTCCTTAGAGCTGATTAAAAAAATTACGGATTATTGTAATTTAAAAAATAAACCTACGAGCATTCATAACCAGGAGAGTAAAGCAGAGAACAATTTTTTTGAAACCAAAACCGGTAATTATGTAAGGCTTTACGAAACCCTCGGCTTACCTATCACTTATTTTAAACCCACCGGTAAAAGCAGCCTTCAAAGCGTTTTAAAGGCATTTAATAAAGACGTCAGCACGCTTATGGTTCATAATACGTTTACCGATCCCGATGATATTAAAACAGCTCAAAAGAAGTTACGCAGCTTGTATTGGTGTTTATGCCCCAATGCTAATTTATATATAGAAAACACACTGCCTGATATAAACCTTTTAAATAAAGCGGGCTGCTTGTTAACCCTTGGTACAGACAGCCTGGCAAGCAACTCTGAGCTATCGGTAATAGAAGAACTCAATTGTTTATTGTCACACCAACAGGAACTCCCGCTCGAACTATTGTTAAATGCCGCGACTTATAACGGTGCAAAATTTTTAGGAATTGAAAACGAATTCGGTGTGTTGGAAAAAGGTAAAACCCCGGGGATAAATATAATCAATACAGCTAAAAGGGGAAATTATTCAGTAAAG
>JBBRHI010000257.1:0-5027 GCA_038222995.1 Bacteroidia bacterium
CCGGCAAAGTCGACATATACAATTCCGAATTTCCGGCAGGTGTTCCCGGGTCTAACAAATTCACGAACGTCTTGAATGTCCCTGCGCTCCATGTGCCTAACCACATATTATTAATAGGAGTGGTTGCACTACCCTGAACACCGATGGTGGTATTGTCAAGTTTCATGCCCTGTATGTGGTTAGTCATGTTATTTTCTCTCCAACTCGTTAAGTTTTGAGCGCCGGTAAATAAAATCCCGATATAAGAGGTGTTTGTGTAATTACACCACACACTTTCACTTTTGTTTTCAGCAGCCAAAATACCGTAAATGGTTTTCTTTGAAGTATTGAACCCGGTAACGCTATTGCCGATCATATTATCCGCCATATTGTTATAATGTTCTATCCCGCACTGGTTATCACTGGCTACTAAATTATCTACAATAACAATGGAGTTGGTGTTATCAATAATCCGTTGTTTATTCCAGTTAAGGGCTGTAATTCCCGTAAAGGCTTTATCAATGGTATTGTTTGAAATGAAAATAGGCACCCGTGTTCCATTGTAATAGTTAAGCGACGGCGGGCTTATCACATTAGCCACCGAAACACCCAAATCCATACTGGTTGTTCCTAAGCTTGAACCGTAATTGGCTTTGAGGGTATTATTCTGAACATTTACCGCTCCTACATATTGTGCCCTTATATTCAAAAAGGAAGAATAGTCGCCAAGGAATATCACCGCTTTATTGATATTTGCCGAGAAATTGGTTTTAATATTAATCCCCCTGTAATCAACCGATTTAGAATACACGCCGTATTCGCCCTGCGGAATTGGTGCATTAAATACAACAACTGTTCCGGGAGCTGAATAAGAACGCGTGCTATGGAAAATAGCATATTCCACATCAACAAATTGGATGTCAGACGTTTTTACACCATAAGGGCAGTTAAAGAAAAAGTTTGTGCTTTTGTTATAGGACTTAGTATAAGGAACAACATTTAAGTTATAGGTGGTTGAACTGATAAAGCCGTTTGAGGTGTTACTGATACTGTTAATACCTATTCCCCCGTCGTACACTTTAAATCTCCTTCCCGTTGTTCCTGCCACATATTGAGACATATTTTGGTAAGCGGCGTTTCGAGAAGTAACGTTTGAGTTAAGGGCATTAATTCCGTAGTGCATATTATCAAAAATGTTATGGTTCGAAAAATCCGTAAATGTATTCCCGTATCCTACGGCATCCACTTTTAACCCATTGGTAGAGGTATAAGAGTTCACCGCTTTTACATAAATACCTTGATGGGCTATAGAGCCTTGATTAGGTATTTCCATGTACGCCGAGGCGTAGCTTCCAACAGAGAATTGGTAGTTAATTGCCAAATCTGTATCGGGATTAAAATTAGTAGGGAACGTAGCAATCGTTTTTAGATCAGGCAGATTTGCCGAACTAGGCCAGTTATAGGTAAGCACCGCTGATGAATTAAGCAATTGATGCTCGGGTGTAATTAATTTGCGGCTTGTAAATACATTGTCCATAAAAAAGCCCGGATAATCCGCAGATGCCGTATTATACGTGTCTATATTAACAGAAGTATAGTTTTTATTAAACGTAGAGTTTTGTAATAAAACGATATTTACGTCTCCTGAAGGAGCAGGGGCGTTAACGCCTTTTACATCCACCGCTGTGATCGCATCTTCAATTAAACTGTTTTTTAAAATGTTGATGCTGGCATTTGTTCCCGTGCAACGAATCCCTTTCCACATATTCGGGCATCCCAAAATATGAGTCAGTTTCGTAGTAAACCTGAGGTTATTGGGAACAATAATTTCCGCATTGCTTCCCATAAAGATTCGCACATTGTTCAGTGTTAAATCTGCCGTTAAGGTCAAAGGAGCATTAAGGTTATAAGTACCTCCCGATATAAAGCCCGATGTTGCCGTGAAGGTAACAGCCGTTGTTACGCTGCAACAGGTTACCGGGTTGACTAAGATAGATCCCGACTGAGAACAACCTGTAGAAGCGGATGACGTTGCAGTATAATAAGTTGGTATGGTAGGAGAAACAACAATACTTGATCCCGGTACATTACCAGGCTGCCAAAGGTAGCTTGAGCCTCCACCGCTTCCCGTTATAATCGAGTTAGCTCCCGGGCAAACAGTGACATTGTTTGCAACCGTAAGGGTTAAGGCAGGTGGTGTTAATACAGCAACGCTTACTGTTTGTGCTTGAACACATCCGTTAGCGTAGGTTGCATTGATTGTATAGGTTGTTGTTACTGAGGGCGTAACATTAATGGTATTACTCACTGTAGCGGTGGGCTGCCACGTATATGAAACAGCACCGGAAACTGTAAGCGTAGTACTTGCACCCGGACATACAGTTTGACTACCGGTAATCGTTAATGCAGGTTGAAGTGGAACAATGACCTGTGAATAATTGTTGTAACTGCAAGTAAAGGTAGGGTAAGAAAGCGTAACTGTTAGAATATAATTTGTTGTTACAGCCGGCGCAGCTATAGGGTTTAAAATATTTGGATTGCTTAAGCCCGTAGTCGGATACCATGAATATGCAGCATTTGGTATAGTGCAATTGAATCCTCCAAGAGTAGCAGTGCCTGAACAATTTACCGTTACGGTTTCCGTTTTAGGTGTTACATCATAAATGTTTACGCTTTTAATTGCAACCCAGCTATAATTTACATTTCCGGTATTTTGTTGCGGCCAAAGTACTATTTGGTTGTAGTTGCCTGAAGCGGTAAAACATGCTCCAAGAGTTAACCATGATGTTGAACTGTTTATTTGGTTTGTGGTATATATTTGCTGTCCGGTAAAAGAAGGTACGGGGTCGCCTGAACCTGGAGTTATAATTGGTAAACCTGAACTACTTTGATTAGCTAGTTTGACATTAAAATTATCGAGAGGAATGGTTGTACCGGGTAATAATTTAGCCTCTGTTATAAGCATATAATTTCTTCCCGAAACTATTGGATTATAAAAATTTTGTTTAATTCCTTCACCATATCCTTGCCCGTTCCACGCATAAGCATAATTTAAATTAGGTGAAACATTGGCGTTCATTTGCGGGGTTCCCCACGCATCGCCCCAACAAGAAATGGCACCTGTCGGAAAGGGGTCGAGGCCTGCCGCATTACCACCGGTAGTAAAATTACTGTTGGAAACAAGCTGACAACCGGAGATACTACATTGCGGAGCCATTATTCTTTGAAGCTGTATAGTCGATGAAAATACACCGGACTCATGAAATAATATCTTTACAAAATAATTACCACTCGCCGATGAGCTGCCTATAGTATAATGTATAGCTAAGCTATCTGCAAAAGTACTGAGAGTGTCCGAATAGACAAGGTGTGAAACCATCGTATCCGGATAATACACTTCATACTTGTAAGGTTTTTTATTTCCTGCTGTGACATAGCTTTCCAGAAAGATGAAGTTAATCGAATCTTTTGTGACTTTGTAAATGATGCGATTCCCTTGGATAGCATCTGATCTGGTACTGGAGCTAAACTTAATACTATTAAGGTCTATGGATTGCCCATTTACCCGGTGCATCCAAAATAAAGATCCGAACAGAAGGAGTAGTTTTAATTGCTGTTTCATAAATTAAATTTTTAGTTAATGATTTGTGAATAAAAGTAATGTGGTTCCGTACAGCATAAATCCTTAATAAGCAGTTGAACCCTTTGAGCTTATAAGTGAAGTTGTTTTAAGGACAAGTGATGTTAGTAATGCACGTATTCACTTTTAAAGATTGCCTGTTTTTTTTCATCATCGTAAATGTTTTAGATTAATAATTTAATTTCTCTAGGACAGATGTAAATTAAACTCATTTTTTAAAGCACTTTTTGAAATCCTATCCGGGTAGATAGGATTTTTTTTCAAAAAAACCGAAGATTTAACATTTAAGTCACTTTAAATTCACTTAAATTCTATTTCCGAAGAAATAATGCCATTTTTTATAGCGTATTTTACCAAATCGGCAATTGACTTAGTAAGCGTTTTTGCATAAATCGTTCTGCGGTAGTATCGAATCGTATTTATATTTATTTTAAGAGCTTTGGAAATATATGTATTGGTTTTATTATTGCACAGCAGCTTAACTATTTTAGTTTCAATATCGTTTAGTGAAATCTGAAACTGCTTATTACAAATGATTTCACTTTGAACGTCTTGCAAAGAACTACTGTAAAAATACCGGTGGTTAATTACCGAGTTAATTGCTTTTAAAACTTCTTCTATATCTGTTTCTTTAGATAGAAACGAATGCGCCCCCAGTTGCATATAATCCGTTTCATGAATTTTATCGTTATACATGGTTAACATGATTACTTTAATGTCGGGATAAAGTTTATTGATTTCTGTTAAGGTTTCTCGCCCGTTCATTACCGGCATATTTATATCCAACAGTACAATATCAGGCTGATAGTCAGTCAAAAATGATAAGGCATCCTTGCCGTTGCCGGCTTCCCCGATAACTTCATACCCGGGGTTCATGTGTATTAAGGAAGTGATCCCTTGTCTAAAAAGTACGTGGTCATCTACGACCATGATTTTAATTTTCTTATTTATGATTTCCATAAAAAAAAGGTGGGCGCAACAACTGTACTGCCCACTCTCTAGGAACCGCGAAGCCCCGTAGTATAAACAATAAGTGTACGCCCTTACGGACGTTCCTTACTGATGCACACTACTTTTAAATTCGCGTTTTTAGACAGAGTGGCTTTCAGCGTGAAACGCATACTATGTTTTTAACTAGTGGTTTTTATATATTCATTTAGAGTAAAATTTAGTTTTAACTAAAGTACAAAAATATAGACTATTTTAGAAAGCATTATAAATTTATAATAGTCTTTTTAGTGTTAGCCCTAACTGCTATCCATAACAAAATTTTATTGCCTAGTGTTATGCCGAGGAAACTCTTTGAATTCCGCTACGTGGCAATATTCGGAAAAGCTCTAATCCGCCTAAATACATTCGGATCAAATAGAAGCAATAGGTTTACCGGCTCTTTAAAACGTGCACAACA
>JBBRHI010000258.1:0-5021 GCA_038222995.1 Bacteroidia bacterium
TATCGGATCTGCAGGAATTGCTTCAGCATACAGAATATAAAAGCAACCCTCATTTTATTTTAGGCGGTGGCAGTAATATTTTACTGACTCAACATGTAAATGGGTTAGTGATAAAAAATGAATTAAAAGGCATTGATATTATTAAAGAAACAGGAGACGAAGTGCTTGTAAAATGCGCTGCAGGTGAAGTATGGCATGAGTTTGTGATGTTTTGTATTGACAAAGGATTTGCAGGAATAGAAAACCTTTCGTTAATACCCGGTAATACGGGGGCAAGTCCAATGCAAAATATAGGTGCTTACGGTGTTGAAATAAAAGATACATTTTATGAGTTGGAAGCGATTGATCTGGAAACAGGAAAACACGTTGTATTTTCAAAACAGGATTGTGATTTCGGTTACAGGGAAAGCGTTTTTAAACATCGCTGTAAAGACGCGTTTATTATTACATCGGTTACATTTAAATTATCTAAAAAGCCTGTATTCCACGTTGAATACGGCGCCATTAAACAGGAACTGGATCAGATGGGTATTTCCGAACTATCCATTAAAGCGGTTTCGCAGGCTGTTATTAATATAAGAAGCAGCAAGCTTCCGGATCCTAAACAAATAGGCAACTCCGGAAGTTTTTTTAAAAACCCCGAAGTAAGCCAAAGCACTTACGACCGTTTAAAGCATGAGTTCCCGGCATTGGTTGCTTATCCTTTAAATAATTCGCGCTATAAATTAGCAGCCGGTTGGCTTATTGAACAAAGCGGATTGAAAGGAATTCGTAAAGGCGACGCCGGCGTGCATAAACTCCAAGCGCTGGTATTAGTAAATTACGGCAATGCTACCGGTAAAGAAATATATGATCTTTCAACAGAAGTGTTAGAAACCGTGAAGCAAAAATTTGGCGTACTGTTGGAAAGAGAAGTCAATATTATATAACAAAAAAAAAGATCAAAGAGAGACAAAGGATAACAGGGAAAGAAGGGGACTAAGAAGATTTAAGACATAGATTAAAGATCGTGTTTGTGAGGATCAATCCTATATCTTTAATCTTATTCCTGTTATCTGTTAGTCTCTTGCTATCCTCTATCTCTTTAGTCTCTTCAATCTCTTTTTTCTTTTTTATCAATATACCACATTTTAGGTATTTCTTTAGACAGATTCTAAATATAGATTTGTGGTGTGAAAAAACTACCCCTACTACAAAAAACAGTTCTGTGTGTATTAAGCGCATTCAGCGCTATTTTATCTGATGCTCAGGTAATTACACGTGAAGATTCCCTTAACGCCGGTTTAACTCCTAAAAACAGTCCTACGGTTATTTCAGGCTACGGCCAAGCCAAAGTAGAGTATGATCTACGTTCTAAGACGGGAACAGCCAACTTAACGCGTAATGTTTTGTTTTTGGGGCATCGTTTTTCAAATAAGATCTCCTTTTTCTCCGAATTAGAAATAGAAAATGCGAAAGTGGCTAACGGGAAAGGTTCAGGGGAAATATCCATGGAGCAACTATTTTTAAAATTCAATATCAATAGAAATAATTATTTAGTTGCCGGTTTATTTATCCCGAGAATAGGTATCATTAATGAGAACCATTTACCAACTACCTTTAACAGTAACGACAGGCCTTATGTGGAGCAATTAGTAATTCCTTCTACCTGGCGCGAGCTTGGTGTGGGCATTTACGGACAGGTTCCGAGGATCCCGGGTTTAAATTATTCTGCTGCTTTAATGAACGGGTTAAACTCAGCAAATTTTAAACAAGGTACCGGTTTAAACGACGGTAAATTTGAAGGCAGTAATGCTACTGCCTCTAACCTTGCCGTAACCGGCGCATTGCTTTATTATGTAAACCATTTCAGGATCCAGGCATCTACTTATTATGGCGGCAGCGCAGGCCTTTCTCAAAAGCAGGGCGACAGCTTAAAGCTTGATTACGGTGCCTTTGGAACACCTGTATCTTTAAGCGAAGCCAATGTGCAATATAACGGCACCAACGGCATTCACTTTAAAGCACTGGCTTGCTATGTAGCTGTAAAAGATGCCGAAAAAATTAACCGTGCCTATGCAAATAATACACCTTCGGCCATGTACGGTTATTATGCAGAAATAGGCTACAATTTATTTCAGCCTTTTATAAGGTTAAATTCTAAAAGCCTGTTATTGTTTGCGCGTTATGAAGCCATGAATTTAAATGCAAGCTTGCCTAAAAACGGAATTGAAGACGGGTTACAGAATAAGCAATACATTGTAGTAGGGCTTCATTTACAACCATTGAAAGGCGTTTCAATTAAGCTGGATTATGTGCAGCGTGTAACCGGCGAATACAATAAACTGTTATATGTAACTAACCCTTACGCAAGCAACGTTCCGTTTTATACAACTTATAATTTTATAAACCTTGGTATAGGGTACAGCTTTTAATAATGCAACGACGCGATTTTATAAAAACAACCTGTGTGAGCTGTGCCGGCATATTGGGAAGCAGCGCCCTATTGAGCTTACTTAATTCCTGTGCGCCCTTGCCGGTTCTTAAAACAAGTTCAAAAGAAAATAGAGTGTTGGTGCCGGAAAGTTCGTTTGTAGAAAACCAAAACGTCTTGATCGTAAAAAATTCAAATTTAGAATTTGATATTTTACTGATCAGGAAAAAAGATAATACGTACAATGCGCTTTATATGCAATGTACGCATCAAAACCAACCTTTATCAGCTACTAAAACAGGCCTGTTTTGTTCCGCGCACGGCAGCGCATTTAATCTTGAGGGCGAAGTGACTGTGGAACCTGCTACACAGCCTTTAAAAAAATTTAAAACACAACTGGAAGACAACAACATTATTATTTACCTAAACGCTTAATTACTTACTTATAACTATACAAAATGAAAAAAATTATCACCCTCACTCTTTTTTCTGTCATATTAATAAATTTTCATGCCTGTAAAAAATCAAAAAACACAGCTGATCCTGTTGTAACTGCCGACGACCAAAGCACCGTAAGACAAGCCGTATTAACAGGCATGGCCTCTAATGTTATTTATGCTACTTATACTGACATGGCTGCAAAATCAACTGTTTTATATAACAGCCTTGTAACATTCAGTGCATCATCAACTGCGGCTAATTTAGCATCTGCACAACAAGCCTGGAGAGATGTAAGAAGCTGCTGGGAACAAGGTGAAGGATTTTTATTCGGGCCTGTAAGTGTTGATAATATTGACCCCCGTATTGATACATGGCCTATTGATTTTGCAAGACAGGATTCTATATTAGCTTCTTCAGCTACGTTTAACGCCACCTATGTTGATGGTTTAGAAGAGTCTTTAAAAGGATTTCATCCGCTTGAATACCTGATCTTCGGTAAACATGCTAATCCTTCTCAGTATACTGCACGTGAGAAAGATCTGATCGTAGCTTTAGCCGATAACATAAGAACATTATGTACTAACGCAAAATATTCATGGGATCCTTCTGTACCTAATAACTACACCTCTACATTTGTGAATGCGGGCAATAATACGATATACCAGACTCAACGCGCAGCTTATGAAGAAGTAATCGATGCAATGGCATCCATCTGTAATGAAGTAGCAAACGGTAAAATAAGTGAACCGTTTTATGCACATGATGCCTCGTTAGAAGAATCACCATTCGCGAAAAATTCGATGATCGACTTTACAAATAATATTAAGAGCGTTCAAAACATTTATTTAGGTAAATATATTATGGACGGAAAAGGATTGGAAGACCTTATTAAAGCGAATAACCTTTTTATGGACGGTACTATTAAAACTAAGCTTAACAACGCACTAACAGCCTTGGGCAATGTTACGGTTCCTTTCGGTGATGCTATTGATCAACAACCAACACAACTTCAAAACTGCATTACCGCACTTAACGATTTAAAAAACTATTTAAATAACGATGTAAAAACATACGTTCAAACTATTACTAACGCTCAATAATTAATTCTTTCATGGTTTTTTCTAAACGATTCATCAGCTATACATTTTTTGCATCAGTTATTGCTTTTGTAGTTTTTGAATCGTGTAGAAAACCTAAGGACGTTAAAGACGAGGATATGAACGAATGGTACAGCGGTGGTAAACAAACTACGTTTACCAGCGGTACCTCTGCGTTTAGCCAAGTATTTAACGGCTTAACACAACTTAAAGAAAGCCTTCACGATTTCGGCGATCAATCGTTCAGTGCAACTTTTAACAGCGATAATACACAATTAAATCACGGCCTTGGCCCTATTTTTAATAACCAGTCATGCGGTTTTTGCCATGTAGCCGATGGCAGAGGAAAAGCACCAATGGCCGGTGAAGCGTTAAGTTCTTTATTATTACGGATCAGTATTCCCGGCGAGGGTCCGAACGGTGGCCCTAATCCGGTGCCGGGTTTTGGAGGACAACTGCAGCAACGCGGCATTTTTGGCGTGTTAGCTGAAGCGGGCGTAGATGTATCCTATACAGAAAGCACATATCAATTTCCTGACGGAGAAAGTTACTCGCTGAGAAAGCCTTTATATACTATCACCAACCCCTATATACCTATGCCTGCAGGCATAATGATTTCTGCGCGAATGGCTACACCGGTTTTTGGTTTAGGATTATTAGAGGCTATTGATGAAGGTTCTATCTTAACTAAAGCCGATGAAAACGACAGCGACGGTGACGGTATAAGCGGAAAGCCCAATTACGGTTATGATATTATGAGCAAGACGGTGAAATTGGGCCGTTTTGGCTGGAAGGCTGCACAACCAACTATTATACAACAATCGGCCGCAGCTTACGTAGAAGATATAGGAGTTACTAATTTAATTTTCCCAACGGAAAGTTCGATGGGGCAATTACAATACGATAACAAAAACGACGACCACGAATTAGGTGACAGTACTTTATATGCTGTAGCGTACTATATTAAAAGCTTGGCAGTGCCCGGAAGAAGAAATGCAAATGATCCTACGGTAAAAAGCGGGAAACAACTTTTTATTTCTGCAGGGTGTGCAAAATGTCATTCACCAAGC
>JBBRHI010000259.1:0-5000 GCA_038222995.1 Bacteroidia bacterium
TGGCACATTTAGCCGGCAATATCATTTATTTATATTATTTTTAAAAATGCTAAAAAAAATAACTGATATCGCCATTTTTTCGGTTATTTTCTTTAGCTCAATCGTTTTATTTAAAACTCCGTTTGAATTTTATCTTTCATATATAGGTTTAATTATATTATTGTTCAGGTTTCTTTTTAAATATAAATTCCCGACACAGCTTTTATACATCCTTCTGCCCCTATTTGCTTTTGGTATTATTAATATTTTATTTGATAATAATACATTTGCCTTTTTCATTAAAATATATGCTAATATTTTAGTCTCATCTTTATTTTTTTACTATGTTTTTGAATACTATGAAAGAGATATTGTGAAGTTTTTTTCTATATATATGCAATGGAGTTATTTTGCGGCATTAATTGGAATTATTCAGCTAGTGTGTTATCTTATCGGCTTTAAAGCGGGCTACGATTTCAGAGTACTATTTGGCTTTAATAAATGGGGAGTTACACCCGGTGGTTTAGGTATTCGAATAAACAGTTTTTTTTGTGAACCGTCTTATGTAGCTTCTAGTCTCGGACCGGCTTTTTTTATATGCGTCTATAATCTAATTTTTCGTAAATCTTATTTTATTACTCATCGTCAGGCCTGGGTAATTAGTTTTACATATATATTCTCTACTTCTTCAGTTGCTTATTTGGGAGTTTTATTTATCCTTATTTTAATGTTGCTAAACTATGGGATAGTTCGTTATATCGTTTTTATACTGCCCCTATCTTTTATATTATTTTTTGCCGCTTATAGCAATGTAAAAGAATTTAAAACCCGAATGGATGGTGTCAAAACACTCTATATAGATCAAGTATTGGAACAAGAAGAGGGAAAAGACGACAGGGGTGGCGCAATGGTGAAAATTATGCGGAAAAGGCGCTTACTTCAAACCATACATGGTTCCAGCTTTGTGCAATATAATAACTATATAGTAGCTAAAAACAATTTTATACATAACCCGTTTTTTGGGACAGGTTTAGGGTCTCATCAGTATATTTTCAGTAAATACGATTTAAGTTACCTTTTAGGAGGTGAATATGATAATAATACTTCCGATGCAAATTCGATGTTATTGCGAATTGTATCTGAAACAGGATTGTTCGGTTTAATTTTTATGTTTTTATTTATAAGAAATAACTACGTAAAAAAAGATCCCGAACACCCGGAAGCAGATTATCATTGGCTCATTTCAAATGCTGTTCTTGTCATTATATTACTTCAGTTAGCAAGACAAGGCAACTATACATTTGGGGGCTTTATGGGGTTTATGTGGCTTTATTATTACACAAAACTCGATTATATTAATTTTCTTAATAAAGAAGGCTCTCATGCAATTGAGAAAACAGAAGATATAGAAGACCTTCCTGTAGAAATTGAACCGGGCTTAACAAAATAGTTTTTTATATTTGTTGCCTTAAAATAAAACTAATGCAAGCACTTACTTCAACACAGTTTAATTTACCGAATCAAAAAAGCTTTTATAAAGGAAAAGTAAGAGATGTTTATAATATCAATGATAAACTGCTTGTAATGGTAGCCAGTGACCGCATTAGTGCATTTGACGTTGTATTACCGAAAGGAATTCCTTACAAAGGGCAAGTATTGAATCAAATTGCCTCTAAATTTTTAGAAGCCACTAAAGATATTGTCCCTAATTGGATAACGGCAGTTCCGGATCCTGTTGTGAGTATTGGCCGCTTATGTGAACCTTTTAAAGTTGAAATGGTAATAAGAGGTTATTTGGCGGGACACGCTGCAAGAACTTACAATAGCGGTATTAGAACGCTTTGCGGAGTTACCTTACCCGAAGGATTAAAAGAAAACGATAAATTACCCGAACCTATTATAACCCCTACCACCAAAGCTTCTGAAGGGCATGATGAAGATATTAGCCGTGAAGAAATTTTAAAACAAGGCATTGTAGAAGAGAAATATTATGTACAATTAGAAGATTATACCCGTAAACTCTATGCCCGCGGACAAGAAATTGCCGGTAAAATGGGCCTTATTTTAGTAGACACTAAATATGAGTTCGGCTTATACGAAGGTAAAGTTATTTTAATGGATGAAATTCATACGCCCGATTCATCCCGTTATTTTTATAAAGAAGGTTATGAAGAAAGACAACATACCGGAGAAGAACAAAAGCAATTAAGTAAGGAATTTGTACGCCGTTGGTTAATAGACAATGGATTCCAGGGTAAAGAAGGCCAGCAAATTCCTGCAATGAGCGATGAATGGGTAAATGAAATATCTGACAGATACATTGAACTTTATGAAAAAGTAACGGGCGATGCCTTTATTAAACACCCTACCGATGGTATTTTAGAGCGTGTAGAAAAAAACATCTTGGCCGCATTGAAATAATCACTTGATCTCGGTATTAATTGTTGCTAATATTTACTAAAAATTGCGTAGTTACCAACTTTTTTAAACAGTGTATGTTATATATACGCTGTTTTTCTATTTTTACGTCACAAAAATAAAATCCTCATATGTATCAAAAAATCAGCAAAAATATTTTAGAAACTATTGGTAATACACCACTGGTACAAATAAATAATATCACAAAAGACCTGCCATGTACTGTATTGGCAAAAATTGAAACAACCAACCCAGGTAATTCCATTAAAGACCGTATGGCTCTTAAAATGATAGAAGATGCCGAAAAAGACGGTCGCTTAAAACCGGGCGGCACTATTATAGAAGGTACCAGCGGCAACACGGGCATGGGCTTAGCCATAGCAGCTATTATAAAAGGTTACAAATGTATTTTTACCACTACCGATAAACAAAGCAAAGAGAAAGTAGATGCCTTACGTGCTTTTGGTGCAGATGTAATTGTTTGTCCTACCGACGTAGAGCCCGAAGATCCTAAATCGTATTATTCGGTATCATCACGTTTAGTGAAGGAAGTTCCTAATTCATGGAAACCTAACCAATACGATAACTTATCGAATTCTGTAGCCCATTACGAGCAAACAGGCCCCGAAATTTGGGAACAAACCGAAGGGAAGATCACCCATTTAGTGGTGGGTGTAGGCACGGGAGGTACCATTAGCGGTACAGGCAAATATTTAAAAGAAAAAAATCCAAACATCAAAGTATTAGGTATTGATACGTACGGATCTATCTTTAAAAAATTAAAAGAAACCGGCATCATCGATAAAAATGAAATTTATCCTTACATCACAGAAGGAATAGGTGAAGATTTTTTACCGCAAAATGTTGACATTAATTTAATTGATCATTTTGAAAAAGTAACGGATAAAGAAGCGGCAATTATGACACGTCGTATTCCGCGCGAAGAAGGCATTTTTGCAGGAAACAGCGCAGGTTCGGCCATGGCAGGCTTAATGCAAATGAAAGCCATGTTTAAACCGGGAGACGTGGTAGTAGTTATTTTCCATGATCACGGTACACGCTATTTAGGTAAAATGTTTAATGATGATTGGATGAGAGACAGGGGATTTCTTGAAATTAAAAAGCCGAAAGCCATTGACTTGATCTCTTCACACAAAAATCAAAAATTAATTACGGTAGATGCTGATTCAACCATACATGATGCCTTAAACGTGATGAATAAATTCGGGATTTCACAAATGCCGGTTAAAAAAGGAAGTGAATTTGTCGGCTCTTTAAATGACAGTATGTTATTCTCAAAATTATTTGCGGATCCCTCTTTAAAAACAAAACAAGTCTCTGACCTGATGCAGCCTCCTTTTCCGATGGTAAGCGAGCAAGCTGCCATGGAAGATATTTCTAAGCTGATCAATAAAGAAAATAACGCCGTGTTAATGACCGATCTGGGAGGAAGCGTTCATATTATTACAAAACATGATTTGATACAAGCAATTTCTCAAATGAGTAATTAACCACTTATCCGTTGTGGATTCATCCTGCAAAAATTAACATTTTTCTCAAAAAATAAAGCAGTAAATTGCTTTAATATTAAAAAATACATTATGAAAAAAATTACACTTGCTGCTTCTTTATGCTTTGCTTTAATAAGCCAAGCACAAACTAAACGTCCTGATAATTGGTTTAATTTAGATGCTGGAAAAGACAACGTAAACGGCGTGAGCACCGAAAAAACCTACGAAGAATTATTAAAAGGCAAAAAATCGACCACCATTATTGTGGGTGTTTTAGACAGTGGTGTAGATTATATGCATGAAGATTTAAAAGGCATTATGTGGACAAACCCCGGTGAAATAGCGGGTAACGGCATTGATGACGATAAAAACGGTTATATTGATGATATACACGGATGGAACTTTATAGGCAATAAAGACGGAAGAAATGTTGAGAAAGATAACCTGGAAGTAACACGTGTTTACAAAGACCTAAATGCTAAATACAAAGGCAAGGCAGAAAGTGATCTTAAAACAAAAGACGAGAAAAAAGAATTTAAATATTATCAAAAAGTTAAAGCCGATTATGATGCACAGGTTGCAGAAGGAGAAGCACAAACAAACCAATATAAATTTATACGCGATGCCGTTGCCGGTGTTGTAGATAAAATTAAGAAAGAGAACGGCGGAACAAAAGTAACTGCAGAAGATCTTAAAAAGTTTGATGCTAAAGAACAAAAAGACAAGCAAGGTAAAATGATAGCTATGGCCCAGGCTAATGCCGGTATGGACCCTGAAGAATTGATTTCGCAATTGGATGAAGCATTGGGAAGTATGGACGGCAGCCGTTTAGATATTAATTTAGATACCCGCGCTATTGTTGGAGATAATTATAATGACATTAATGAAAAATATTATGGCAATGGAGATTGCAAAGGTCCCGGGGCTTTCCATGGAACACACGTAGCAGGCATCATTGCGGCATCACGTAAAAATAATTTAGGGGTAGACGGGGTGGCCGATAATGTGCGTATTATGAGTGTACGTTGTGTGCCCGATGGCGATGAGCGTGATAAAGATATTGCAAACGCTATTAGATATGCGGTAGATAAC
>JBBRHI010000260.1:0-4986 GCA_038222995.1 Bacteroidia bacterium
GGAATTGATGCTGCTTTAATTGGCCGTCATCCTTTTCCAGGACCAGGTTTAGCCATTCGTATTTTAGGAGATATTACTCCAGATAAAGTTGATTTATTACAAAACGTAGATGCTATTTTTATTGACGGACTAAAATCGGACGGTTTATATGATACAGTTTGGCAGGCAGGCGCTATTTTATTGCCGATACAAAGTGTTGGTGTAATGGGCGATGAACGTACTTATGAAAAAGTGGTGGCGTTACGCGCTGTGTCTTCAACCGATGGCATGACAGCTGATTGGTGCCATTTGCCTTACGAATTCCTTGCTAAAATATCCAATGAAATTATCAATAAAGTAAAAGGCGTAAATAGGGTAGTGTATGACATTAGCTCTAAACCGCCTGCTACCATTGAATGGGAATAGTGTTCACTTAAGAGAAATAAATAATTGAAGAGTTAAATTTGCCGAAAAAGTATTGTGTAAATTATAAATGAATAAAATAAAAACTACATATTTAAAATTAACACTGTCTTTCATCTTATGTCTTATATCTTGGGTATGCGAAGCTCAAACCAAGTCAACAGATATAAAAACCATAAACGGTAAAAAATTTTACATTCATAAAGTAGAGAAGGGCCAGAGCTTATATGCCATTGCGAAGGTTTACAACATGGATGTGAATTCTATTTTAGCGGAAAACGATGAGGCTATTGACGGATTAAAGCCCGGACAGGACTTAAGGATCCCTTTTGAATCATTGCTTCAAAAATCGTCTTCAACTATTGACACCAATAAATATGTGTATCACCGCATAAAAAAAGGAGAAACCGTTTACGGTATTACAAAACTGTATGGTATTGATGAAAAGAAACTGGCTTCTTACAACCCGGGTTTAACAAGCAATTTAAAAGAGGGTGAGTTTGTTATAGTAGGTGAGAAGAAAAAAACAAATTCTACCGTCGTAAAAAATCCGGCATCTGCAAAGGATACTTTATTTTATACTGTGGCAGCAGGTGAAACAGCCTACGGTTTAACTAAAAAATTTAATATTACTCAGGAAGAGCTTTTTAAATGGAACCCGAGTTCTAAAACCACGGTGAGACAAGGTCAAATTTTAAGATTACCTAAAACAAACTTAAAGCTTGATAATGCTGTTCAAATTGAATTACCTAAAAAAACAGATTCCTTAGCATTTAACAAACCTAAAAAAAACGCGTATACCCTAGGTTTATTTTTACCGTTTAAATTTACGGAAAGTGAAGCTATTGATGTAGATCTGTTGGCAAGAAGTAAAGCTTCATTTCCCGCTACACAGGCTCTTGCCTTGGATTTTTATACAGGCTTTAAAAAAGCAATTGATTCGCTGCAGGCTAAAGATTTTGACATTACCCTTAATATTTATGATATACAGGAGCATGATTCGGCAAGAATAGAAGCCATTTGTAAATCGGCTGAATTTAAAACATTGGATATGATTGTAGGCCCTTTATACCCGGGAGTATTTAAAGTGGTTTCGGGCTATGCTAAAACCTTACAAATTCCTTGTGTTTCGCCACTTACACAGCAAAGCAAAATTTTATTTAATAATCCTTTTACCAGCAAAATTACACCTTCGCAATACACTATTATTGAAGGCCTTGCCGATTTTTGCATCGACTCTTTATCTGCCGCAAGCCGGATGATCATTGTAAATACAACCCTTAAAGATGAAGCGTATCTTAAAGCCTTTAAAGAGCGCTATAACACGGAATTATTAAAAACGGGTAAAACTTTAAAAGACAGCATTACAGAAGTTAAAGGAATTGCCGGTATAAAAAATGCGTTTGTACCGGGTAAACAAAATGTAGTAGTAATGCTTACCAATAACCACGTGTATTTGCAAGATGTGATCACGCAGCTGTATGTCTTTTCCAATAAAAAAGAAATTACGTTGTTGGGCTTTAACTCTGTAGCAAATATCGATAATCTTGACCAGGATTACCTGAACGACTTACATTTTCATTTTGGAAGTGCCACAGGCATGAACAGTAAAGATACGCTTCAACAAAAGCTTATGAGGTACTATAAAGATATTTATACAACCGATCCTTACGAGTATTTTTTTCAAGGGTATGATATTGCCACTTATTATTTATAGAATTTAAAAAAACAAGGCCCGGGTGTTTTTATGAATCTTGATAATACTCCCGGAGAAGGCGTGTCTACAGGGTTTAAGTTTTACAGGCCCGATGAAGAGACGGGTTTTGAAAACCGCGCCATATTTATTTATAAATATTCGGATTATAAACTGCAGAAATTAGGATGGAGATAAGCAAAGAACATATTTCCGATTGGTTAAAAAACCTGCAGGACAACATTTGCAAAGCCCTTGAAGCTGCCGACGGATCAGCCGAATTTAGAGAAGAAAACTGGACACGCGAAGAGGGTGGAGGCGGAAGATCGCGCGTAATGGAGAACGGATCTGTCATTGAAAAAGGCGGTGTTATGTTTTCGGCAGTAAGCGGTAAAGCGCCTGATTTTTTATTTAAAGAAAGTGCGCACAGCGAAACTAGCCCGGGCGTTAACCGCGAAGGATTAACTTTTTTTGCAACCGGTGTTTCCATTGTAATACATCCCGTAAACCCCATGGTTCCTATTATTCACATGAACATTCGTTATTTCGAAATGAATAACGGCACTAAATGGTTTGGAGGAGGCATTGATCTTACACCGCATTATATTATTGATGAGGACACCGCGTTTTTTCACACGCAGTTAAAGAGGGTATGCGACGCTCATCATAAAGAGTATTATCCTAAGTTTAAAGCCTGGGCTGACGAGTATTTTTATATTCCTCACCGTAAGGAAACACGAGGTATTGGCGGTATCTTTTTTGATCGTTTAAATACGAACGAACAAATGAGCTTCGAACAAAATTTTGAATTTTGGAAACAGGTAGGCGAGGCATTTGCTCCAACCTATGTGGAATTAATAAACCGTCATAAAAACAAACCGTTTACACCCGAAAATAAACAATGGCAATTGTTAAGGCGCGGCCGCTATGTTGAGTTCAATTTAGTGTATGATAAAGGGACGCGCTTTGGTTTAGAAACAAATGGGAGGGTAGAATCTATTTTAATGAGCTTACCGGCAAATGCAAGCTGGCTCTACGATTTTAAAGTAAAACAAAACTCTCCCGAACAAGCTACGCTTAATAAACTTAAAAAAGGAATTGAACATATTATTGAATAAACTGCTCACATATTTTTTACAAGGCCTGGTATTATCTATCCCTTTTGGTATTACCGTTATTTTATTCGTAAAATTATTCCAGTTTTTTGAAGGCGTATTTTCTTTTGTGGGGCTCACCGGTTATCCTATTATTGATACGGTTATTTCCATGATTTCCGTATTGGCGATCATTACCGTAATAGGCATACTGGCTTCGTCTTTTATTTTTAAAAAACTGTTTTCTTTTTTTGAAGAAAAGCTGGAACATGCTCCTTTTATCAGGCATATTTACTCGCCCATAAAAGATTTTATGAATGCGTTTATGGGGAATAAAAAACGGTTTACAAAGCCGGTTTTAGTGCTTACTAACCCGCAAGCCAATATTGAAGAAATAGGGTTTATTACACAGGATGACCTGAGCGAGTGGGGTATAAAAGGAAAATATGCCGTATATTTGCCTTATTCATACTCCTTTTCAGGCAGATTAGTGATTGTGCCTAAAGAACAGATCACGCCAATTAACACGGAAGGTTCGGACGCTATGAAGTTTATAGTTTCGGGTGGAGTAACAGATGTAGATTAATAACGATATTAAAATCAATAACGATGAACAAATTTAATTTTACTTTAGCGGCTTTGGTTGTTTTAACATCCGTTAAAGCACAAAAAATTTCGGTAAAAGAAGGATCGGAAAAATTCTCATCAGGTAACCATAATGCTCTTACCACCACTATTTATGAAACCACGGCAGATGATGCGGAAAGTAAATGGAAAAGCTACTTAAAAGATTTTAAAAACGAAAAAGTAAAAAGCAGCGGTAACGAAGTAATGGGCGATAACGTTTTAATAAAAGACTGGGGTAACAACCCGGTAGATGTGTATGCTACTTTTGATGAAGATAAAAATGCAAAGACAGTGGTTATGCATGTAGCCTTCGACCTTGGAGGAGCTTACCTGTCCTCATCAGACGGAGAAAAGCATAAAGCTGCGGAGAAGATGGTAAAAGACTTTGCCGTTAAAACCACTAAAGAATCAATGGGTGATAAGATCAAAGATCTTGAAAAAACAGCCGGTAAATTAGCAGACAATCAAAAAGACCTGGAGAAGGATAATAAAAATTCTAAAGCGGATATTGAAGATTATAAAGCCAAGATTAAAAAAGCGGAAGAAGATATTAAAGTAAATGAAGCTGAACAGGCTAAGAAAAAAGCGGAGATAGAAGCTCACGGTAAAGTATTGGATGCCGCTAAAGTTTTAATGAGTAAGGTAGATTAGTATTTATTTACACATGTTATTTAAGCCCCTGCTAATAAGCAGGGGCTTTTTAGTAAAGTTATGTATATATTTAACCGTGGGAATTTTACGAACGATATTGGCCATAGCTGTGGTGGTTTTTCATTCCTATAAATTGTTTGGGTTACGCATGTGTGGCGGCCAGGTAGCAGTACAATCTTTCTATATGATCTCGGGCTTTTATATGGCGCTCATCTTAAATGAAAAATATACCGGTGCGGGCTTTTATAAAACATTTATCACAAGCAGGTTCTATCGTATTTTTCCGGTGTACTGGGTAGTATTAATATCTGTAGTTCTTACTTCATTAATTGGTTATTACGGATTCGGCAACCCTTATTATTTGGGAAAATACATTAGCAGTAAAGATTGCCTGCCCATAACTACTTTAATTTATTTTATTACTGAAAATATCTTTATTATAGGGCAAGACGTTTTATTTTTTTTGAAGTTTGATGAGTTTTGTGACCTTGGCTTTACCTATCATGTCTTGTCATACAA
>JBBRHI010000261.1:0-4960 GCA_038222995.1 Bacteroidia bacterium
AGCGGAGAAAAAACAGGAAATAGATAACAGCATCCAATACGCGAAAGGCATACAGCAGGCCATATTGCCTCATATTAATGAGCTAACGGAGGTATTTGACCAAAGCTTTATTTATTATAAGCCTAAAGATGTGGTAAGCGGCGATTTTTATTGGTTTGGCAAGGCAAACGATTCTTTTTACTGCATTGCTGCCGATTGCACAGGGCACGGCGTTCCGGGCGCATTAATGAGCATTATAGGAATAGATAAAATCGTGCAGGCTGTTTTTGAAAAACATATTTCGGAACCCGGCAAGATCCTTTCGTTTTTAAACACGCAAATTAAGCAGGTATTAAAGCAGCACTCCGATGAGTCGAAGCAAAAGGACGGGATGGATATTGCGCTTTTAAAATTTAACGCAGCCTTAACGGAAGTTGAATTTTCGGGAGCCAACCGGCCCTTATATATTATACGGGATAAAGAATTTTTAGAGTACAGGGCCGATAAAACAGCCATAGCAGGGTTTACGCCCGACGATAAAGCATTTACAACCACAAAAATTGCTTTACAAAAAAATGATGCGGTGTATATTTTTACGGACGGCTATGCCGACCAGTTTGGCGGTAAGGAGGGTAAGAAGTTTATGTCTAAAAATTTAAAAGAATTATTTGTGTCTGTTTCAGAGTTGCCGGCTCACCAACAATATGCAAAAGTGGAATCGGCTTTTGTGGATTGGAAAAAAGAGTATGAGCAGGTAGATGATGTGTTGGTAATAGGCATTAAAATTTGAGGCATAATTTAAGATCCTATTTGTTTATCTATTAAACACTATGGCCTTAACATTTATATTAAGCTTTTACATATATACACAAATACAATAAAAAACCCCGGGCCGTTAACCCGGGTTTTATGTATGCGGCACATTTTATTAAATCACGTGGATCATATACGGATCGCTGTAGGGCAGCTTACTTTTTGAAAGAATTGTTTTAACCCTGAACCAGTATTTATTACCGGGTGTTAAACCGGTAACCTGCATGTTGGCAACTACACCGGTATCGTACACCAACCAGGTGTTTGTGTCAATAGGGTCGCTGATCATTTCCCAAATGTAAGCGGCGTTTTTGTAAACCGTACAATTTAAATTGGCCGTACCGCTTAATAATCCCTGTTTTACGGAAAACACCTGCGGTTTACGCTTAGTGGGTACTCTTAAATCGAAGCCGCTGCTTAAAGCAATTTCTTCGTTACTTCCTCCGTCTATTTCGGCCAGGCGTATTAACACTTTAAGCCTGTTCCTAACATCTGTTACCCTGGCATCTATAGTTACGGGATCGGGATGTTGAGCCGTAATAGCATTTATAAGGTCGGTTACCGATGCATCGAGCAAAGGCAAAACGCTTACCGCGCTCGGCATGTTTACATTACCGGTCATACACGTTGAAATGTGTTTGCCGAATACGCCTAATCCGCTAGGATCGTATTGTTGATAGTTCAAAGACAATTGTACTTGGTTCATGGTGTTTGGGTTTTAATGGTTAAACTCATTTTAATTAACTCGGGGACAATTAAAGTCGTTTGCTTGGGAACAAGTAGGCTTTGGAACTTGCGGTGTAAATTAAATGTTAATTTACAATCCCTTCTTTTTTTTAAAACTCTGTAAGCGGTATAACATTTTAACTATAACGGCGCTTATTGTAATTAATTACATAATTAACACAACTTAGCTAAAATACTTTATAACCGGTTGCTTTTAGCGCATAACCGGTAAGTAATTGGTTTTTTAAAGACATCTGTAGATTTATGAATTCATAAATAGATTTTTAAACGGATAAGTTGTTTTTTGAATTCGTAAATCGTTTTTTGAATGAATCGGCCCTTTTTTGAATTCAAAAATCTTTTTTTGTGTGCAACGGTTTATTTTTGCGTACAACGGCCCTTTTTTGAATTGATAATTAGTTTTTTGAATTAATTGGTGGATGTATGAATTCATAAATCTTTTTTTGCGTGCAGCAGTAGATTTTTGCGTGCAACTTTAGATGTATGAATTGATAAGCAGGTTTATGAATTGACCCGGAGTTTTTTAAATTCACCGGTAGTTTAATGAATTAATGCGTGGTTTTTTTTATTGATAAATGCCTTTTTGAATTCATGGGTAGATTTATGAATTGGTAAGTCTTTTTTTAAATTCATAAGTAGATTTACAAATTCATAACTGGATTTTTATACTCATAAATCCTTTTATGCGTACAGCAGTATATGTTGTAAGCAGCAGCAGTTTTTTAAATCGATAAACCCTTTTTTAAATATATCCTGAGTTTTTTGTATTCATCAATGGATTTATGAATTGGTTGGGAGTATTATTTAGTGTCGTGAGAATTTAACCTGATGTTGGGAAAACGGCAGTTATTATTAAAACTTACAACCGAATGGTGTAATGCTACAAAATATAGCAAGGTATTTTGTTTTATAGTATAAACTTTGGTTTATGATACCGGAAGTAACCGTAGAGCATTTAACGCATAAAAATAAAGCAAGCCTATTTTTGAAATTCAGCTATAACGCTGCCTTAAGTACCTTGGTGAAAAATAAGCTGCAGGCGTTGTGGAGCAATACACATAAAGCATGGTACATTGCCGATACGCGCGAGGGAGAAGAAGAAATGAGAGCCTTGTTTAAAGTGGAGGCGATTCGCTTTTCAGTAAAGCTTAAAACCGATCCTTTACCTAAGCATTTATATACTAAGCTGCCACCACCGGCATCATGTTTGCCAATGCTTAGCGAGGAAACACTTGCTAAACTTGCCCTGTTTAAAAATTGGCTCGTGAGTAAACGCTACAGTAATCATACAATTAAGACGTATACGGATGCTTTGAATACGTTTTTGAAATTTTATTCGGGCAAGGCCGTAACTGAAATTACCAATGAAGACCTTATACATTTTAATACAAGCTATATTATAGCCAACGGGCTCTCAGCATCGTTTCAGAACCAAGTTGTAAATGCCGTAAAATTATTTTTTAATACGATTGAACTGAAAAAAATGGCGGTTGAAAATATTCACCGGCCTAAACGGGCAAAAACATTGCCTAATGTATTAAGTAAAGAGGAAATAAAACTGATATTAAATGCACACGGCAATATAAAACACAGGGCTATGTTAAGCTTAATATACAGCTGCGGCCTGCGTTGCGGAGAATTATTAAGATTAAAGCCCGAGCATATTGACAGTAGGCGAAACCTTTTAATTATAAAGCAGGCAAAGGGCCGTAAAGACAGGATCGCGCCTTTAAGCAACAAAATCATTGAATTATTGAGGATATATTATAAAGCATATAAACCGGGCTTTTATTTATTTGAAGGACAAACCGGCGGAACACCTTACGACGTGAGAAGTTTGCAACACGTATTAAAAAACGCCTTAGTGAAGGCAACTATCACTAAACCCGTAAGTTTACATTGGTTGCGGCATAGTTATGCAACACATTTGTTGGAGAATGGAACAGACCTTAGGTATATACAGGAAATTTTGGGTCACAGCAGCAGCAAAACAACAGAAATATATACTCACGTAAGTACTAAACGCTTGCAAAACATTATTTCACCGTTTGATTATTTATGAAAAAAGAACTTATATTTGGTATAACTAAAAAGCTACTGAGTAGCGCATATCTCGTACCCGTAGGTTGTATATGCGCTAAAAAGTAGCGTGTATATACAAGTTATAGCTAATGTGCCGGGACATCTCGGCAGACAAAAAACATTTCGGTAGACAAACATTTTAGTATCTTTAATCCGCTAAGACAATAGAATATGGTTCCAGACTATCAATCATTAATGCTTCCGCTCCTTCGACTTGTTGCGGACAAACAAGAACATAAATATCGTGACCTTATTGAAGCACTATCAGCAGAATTTCAATTGACTGACGAAGATCGCAAAGAACTTTTGGCAAGTGGCGGACCCATTTTCGACAATAGAGTTGGGTGGGCAAAGACTTATCTAAAAAAAGCAGGACTTCTCGACTCTCCAAAGCGAGCGACATTTGTAATCACTGACCTCGGACTTCAGACCTTACAAAAAAAGCCTGACCGTATTGACGCAAAATATTTACGACAGTTCCCTGCGTTTTTAGAGTTTCAAAACATTAATCGCAGTGATAATGAAACGGAAGAAGAAACTACATCCGTTGAACCAAATATGCAGACACCCGAGGAGAGCCTCGACAAAGCATATCAAAGAATTAGAAAATCATTAGCATCTGAGTTGCTCAATAAAGTTGTTGACCTTTCTCCAGCTTTTTTTGAAAGACTTGTCGTTGAGCTATTAGTAAAAATGGGTTATGGTGGTTCAATCAAAGACGCAGGAAAAGCAATGGGCAAAAGCGGTGACGAAGGTATTGATGGAACAATAAAAGAAGATAAATTAGGGCTTGACATTATTTACATTCAAGCAAAACGCTGGCGACCAGGTAATGTAGTCGGCAGACCTGAACTCCAAAAGTTTGTTGGAGCATTAGCAGGACAAGGTGCTAAAAAAGGTATTTTCATTACGACATCAAACTTTACGAAAGAAGCATTAGAATACACTCCAAGAAACGAAACTAAAATTGTACTCATTGACGGAGAACAATTAGCGCAATTAATGATCGACTATAATCTCGGTTGTACTCCACAGCAGACATACGAACTTAAAAAAATCGACAGCGACTATTTTGGAGAAGAATAAAACTGTGTGCGGCACACAAGCTATAACAGCACCTACTGGTAATTTTTTGCGGGTTAGCGCTCAAATGTGTTGGTGGACATTAGCAAAAAACTACCAGTAGCTGCAAAACGTTATAAGTAACACGGCGGACAGACATTTCGGTAGACAAAAAGCATTTCAATGACAAAAGGACTTTTCATATTCTTACTTGCATTCGTTTGGACAAGTGGTTTTGGACAAGCGACAAAATCCGACTCGACAAAAAAGTTTGTTT
>JBBRHI010000262.1:0-4933 GCA_038222995.1 Bacteroidia bacterium
TTCTGTAGGAGCAACGCTTAACAATTTATGTGCAGGAACGTATTCCATACAAATTACAGATGCAAGCGGTTGTTTAGCATCGCAGAGCTATTCGTTAGCAAACCCCCCAATATTAGCTTTAACCGGCACTGTAACGGGCGCAAGCTGTAACAATGTGGCAGATGGAGCTATTGCTGTAACCGCGGCGGGAGGGGCGCCTGTTTATACTTACAGCTGGACTCCGAGCGGAGTAAGTACAGCAACGTTAGCAAATATATTACCGGGAAGCTACACGCTATCATTGATTGATAACGGAGGCACGGGCTGTAGAAAAGATACTGTATTTGTTATTGCCCCTGCTATTAGCGTAAATGCCGTAGCCGGCAATGATACCACGTTTTGCCAGAATGGCGCGCTACAGTTAAACGGTTCTAATTCAAACGGAGGCACAAGCTACCAGTGGTTTCAATTACCTTCGGGCACGGCTATTTCAAATACATTAATTGTTACAGTAACTCCTGCAACGGGTACTAATACTTATGTGTTAATTGCTACAAGCGGCGCTTGTACCGACAGCGATACGATCAAAGTAACATCAAACCCATTGCCTTATGTAGATGCAGGGCCGTTTACAAGTATCCCGATCTTTTCAACGGCTAATATAGGAGGCAGCCCTACAGCGGCAACAGGAAGCACTTTTATGTGGTCACCGTCGGCAACACTTGATAACCCTATTACTCCTAATCCTGTGAGTAACACCACTGTTACAACTGTTTTTACGGTAAGTATTGTAGATGTGAACGGCTGTACAAACTCTGATACGGTTACTGTATATGTGTATCCGCAAATTAAAATACCTAACGGTTTCTCTCCTAACGGCGACGGTAAAAATGATGTATGGCAATTGGATCTGATCTACTTATTTCCTAATAATGAGGTTGAGGTCTATAACCGTTGGGGTGAATTATTATTCTATTCTAAAGGATATCCCGTGCCGTTTAACGGTCAGTACAAAAGTCAGAACTTGCCCGTAGGCACTTATTATTACGTCATCAGGCTTAACCATCCATCATACCCGGATGCTTATACAGGGCCATTAACTATATTCAGGTAAACACATGAAAAAAATTATTTATATACTTTTTGGGATATTGTTTTTTTTAGGCTTACGCGCACAGCAATTGCCGCAGTATACACAATATATGCTTAATGAAATGGCAATTAACCCCGCTGTTGCAGGTAAAGATAATTATACGGATGTGCGCTCCAATAATCGCTATCAATGGGTTGGTATAACAGATGCTCCACGAACGTATATGCTTACGCTAAGTGCACCGTTTAAGAAACGCAACATGGGACTGGGAACAAACATCTATACAGATATTGTAGGCCCTACACGTCGTGTGGGCATTAGTATGTCGTATGCTTACCACATTAAGCTCACAAAAAAAACGAAACTTTCACTTGGGTTGAGCGCAGGTATACAACAGTGGGGTATTGACGGGCACAAAATTACGTTACACGATGATGGGGATAATAATTTACTGATCCAATATCAAACTAAAACAGTTCCTGATTTTGGTGCAGGAATTTACGTACATAACGATACCTGGTATTTAGGTTTAAGTGCGCCTCAACTATATCAGAGCCCTATTCATCTTTATAAAGGCGGTGACAATAAGGGAACCTTGGTAACTCATTTTATGTTGAACGGAGCGTATAAATTTAAACTGGGAGATGATTTTAAATTAGAGCCGTCTTTTCTTGTGAAATATGCTACACCCGCCCCCGTAAAAATTGATGTGGGCTTGCGTTGTATCTATCAAAATCAATTTTGGCTTGGCGCAGGATTTAGGTATAATGATGCGTTTACCGCTTTAGTAGGATTTTTATATAAAAACTATTTAATGTTTGGTTATTCTTATGACTTTACAACCACAAATCTTAAAAAATATGCCTCCGGCACACATGAGTTGATGTTGGGTTTAAGATTCTCGAGGCAACAAGCCAAGCACTGGCCTGATGATGATCAACCTAAATAATTAGCTCAAGGCTTGCTTATATTTTGGGTTTAAACCCCAATTAATCTTATTTTTGTTTCAAAATTTAACATTCAATGAAATTCCACAAAGAAGGTATACCAACATTAGTAGTTACTATTATTTTTAGCGTTATTATTATTTCCATAGCGCAATTGCTGTTTTCCCCTTATGCCATTGCTCATTGGTTCTCTTATGTATTGTCTGCTTTTTTACTGATTGTTGTTATCCAGTTTTTTCGTCATCCTACACGCTCACACACTATCAATGATAACGAAATTATAGCGCCTGCCGACGGTAAGGTAGTTGTTATTGAGGAGACCGAAGAAACTGAATATTTTAAAGATAAACGTATCCAGGTTTCTATTTTTATGTCGCCTACAAATGTTCACGTAAACCGCTACCCTATTGGCGGCGAAGTAGTACATGCAAAATATTTTGAAGGAAAATTTTTAGTGGCTTCGTTGCCGAAAGCAAGCACAGAGAATGAACGAACCAGTATTGTTGTAAAACATTCTACTAACGAAAAATCTGTTTTATTCAGGCAAGTAGCCGGTGCGTTAGCACGCCGTATCGTTATGTACAGTAAGGTTGGAGATAAGGCAACGCAATGCGGTGAAATGGGCTTTATTAAATTCGGGTCACGTGTTGACCTTTATTTGCCTTTAGATGTAAAGATGAAAGTAAAAATAGGTGATGTTGTAACCGGCTCTCAAACCGTTATTGCCGAGTTTTAATATACGTATTGCATTATTTCAGCATTTGGAATGTAACTTTTATTCTTAGAATAGAACGCCTGTAATTTATCATTAAAACCTTTTACATACTGACTGTATAATTTTATTTTGTATCCTTTTTGAAAATACGGAAAAGGTTCATGAAGCTGAATGTAATACCTGTTTTTTAAGACAATGGCAAAATCTTTAAAGCCTGTTCCGTTCTCACGCGCTCTTGCTGCTTCCTGTTCTGTTACCAAGCCTATAGAGGAGCTGTAGAGCGTTCCCTGCTCCGCAATTAAATAAAAACCAGCATTACAGGTAATAGCAGGATTTATTGTTAAATTGGTATCTAAAAAAATACCGGCTGTGTTTTTATGTTTTACAGAATCGGAATAGTTAGAATAAAAAAAATAAACCGGGCAAAACTTAAACTGATTTGTAAAACCTTTTACTATTGCTTTATTATTCAAAAATGTTTCACGCTCAATCTGCGTTGCAAGATCAATATTACCGGCCGCTTTTAATTTATTAATAGTGTTAGAGTTTGTTTTTAAACGCACTAATAAGGCGCCGGTTTTTAACGCGTTAATTTGTGCTTTAGCAACATCATCCCTGTAAGTTGCAAAGTGTTTGAAAGTGCTGTCATTATTAAACTCATTAACTTTCGGGGATTTTACACCGTCATTTTCCTCCTGAGAAAAGCCCATAGTGCTAAATAGTAATAATACGCCTAATGTTATTTTACTTAATTTCTGAGCCATTGTTGAATTCAGATTTTGTAGAATTAATAAAACTCAACTCACCGGTGGTATCAGATGCCATTAAGATCATTCCCCGGCTTTCAATGCCTTTTATTTTACGAGGCGCCAGGTTAACCAATACACTTACTTTTTGACCTATGATATCTTCCGGTTTATACCATTCGGCAATGCCGCTTACTACTGTACGTATATCAATACCCACGTCTATTTTTAATTTCAGAAGCTTGTCTGTTTTAGGAACTCTTTCCGCTTCCAATATAGTGCCCGTTCGAATATCCATTTTACTGAAATCATCAAAACTTGTTTCGGATTTGGCAGGCGGTACAACAATCGCTGTATTGTTTTTCTTACTAAGTTCCAGCTTATCAATTTGAGTTTTAATTTCCTCATCTTCTATCTTGGCAAATAATAACTCGTCTTTATTAATGTGGTGCCCCGCAGCCATATTGGATGTTTGCTTAGCAGCGTGCCATTTTAAAACAGGCATATTAAGCATGTTCAATAATTTTGCTGACGTAAAAGGCAAAAACGGCTCGCATAAAATGGCAAGGTTACAGGTAATTTGTAAGGCAATGTTCATAATGGTCTTTACCCGGTTTTCATCTGTTTTGATCAATTTCCATGGCTCTGTATCCGCTAAATATTTATTACCTAAACGAGCCAGGTTCATCATTTCTGCTAAAGCTTCTCTGAATCTGAATGCTTCAATGGAGGCCGCTACTTTATCGGGAAAGGAAGCTAATTGTTCAAGAATTAAAAGATCTTCTTTTGTAAATGTCTCCGCAGAAGGCACCGTACCATTATAATATTTGTGTGTGAGTACTAATGTGCGGTTTACAAAATTACCGAGTATAGCAACTAACTCACTGTTGTTTTTAGTTTGAAAATCAGCCCAGGTAAAATCGTTATCTTTAGTTTCGGGAGCATTGGCACAAAGCATATAACGAAGTACGTCCTGCTTATCTTTAAAATCAATTAAATATTCGTGCAGCCATACAGCCCAGTTTTTTGAAGTGGAGATCTTATTTCCTTCCAGGTTTAAAAATTCGTTTGCCGGCACATTATCGGGTAAAATAAATTCGCCATGCTCGATTAACATAGCCGGAAAAATGATACAGTGAAATACGATATTATCTTTACCGATAAAATGGATTAAACGGGTATCTTTATTTTTCCAATACAATTCCCAATCGTTTGGCCTCAGATCTTTAGTAGCCGATATGTAACCAATAGGAGCATCGAACCACACATATAATACCTTGCCTTCCGCATCTTTTACCGGAACAGGCACGCCCCAGTCAAGGTCACGCGTCATGGCGCGGGGCTGCAACCCGTCGCCGCTATCGAGCCAGCTCTTGCATTGGCCGGTTACATTTGGTTTCCAGTCTTTATGTTCATTTAAGTAAGCTTGAATTTTAGGCTGTAATTTATCCAA
>JBBRHI010000263.1:0-4920 GCA_038222995.1 Bacteroidia bacterium
TTTGGAAAGTGCAAAAAGTCAGATGGAAAAGACGATTGCACATTTAGAAGTAGAATTAGCAAAGATCAGGGCAGGAAAAGCAAACCCTACTATGCTTGATAATATAATGGTGGAGTATTACGGTGCTAAAACCCCTTTAAGTAATGTAGCGAGTGTAAACACACAGGATTCGAGAACGATATTGGTACAGCCCTGGGAAAAATCGATGCTGACGCCTATTGAAAAAGCAATACAAGCCGCAAACCTTGGATTTAACCCGCAAAACGACGGGATATTGATCCGTATCATTGTTCCGCCTTTAACAGAAGACAGAAGAAAGGATTTGGTTAAGACTTCTAAATCGGTGGGTGAAGATGCTAAAATCGGTTTAAGAAATATCCGTAAAGAATCGATCGATAAAATTAAAGCGTTGCAAAAAGCGGGCTTACCCGAAGATGAAGCCAAAGCGGGAGAAACGAAGATGCAGGCATTAACGGATGAATTTTCCGTGAAGAGTGACAAGCATTTAGAACAAAAGGAAAAAGAAATTTTAACTGTGTAATATATTCAGAAATTTATGAAATCAAAACGCCTTAATGTTAGTTAAGGCGTTTTTTAATATATAATAAATATGGGGTGAGTTATTCAACCCGTTTAATGGTACAGCCTATCGATTTGGTTTCCTGCATGGCAGGGGTTGTGTTTTTCACTAAAGCATCTATGGCATCTTTTAAATAAGGTGCTTTTACAGCGCCCGGATCTTTTACATTATCATCAATAGCTCCTTTATAGATCAACCCTTTTGTGTTAAATAAAAAACATTGAGGAGTACGCGTTGCGCCAAAAGCATCTGCTAATTTAGAATTTGTATCCACTACATAAGGGCAGCTTAATTTTTGACCTGCAGCGTATTTCGTCATAGCGTCAAAGCTGTCTTCATCGGAGCGTTGGGCTTCATTGCTGTTAATAATAATACAGCCTATGCCTTGTTTTATGCAGTTATCGGAAACTTCTTTGATACGGCTTTCACTTAATTTTACATACGGGCAAGTATTGCATGAAAAAATAACCAACAAGCCTTTTCCTGTTTTTACGGAGTTAAGGGAAACATCTTTACCGCTTACATCTTTCATTTTTTCCTCAGCCATGGGAACGGGTGCATTTAATCCTAATTCGTTGCCGGAAGACGTATTTATAAATGATAATAAAAAGCCGCAGGCTATCAGCATTATAATAAAGAAAGTACCTTTTTTCATCTAAAAAAATTTAAGTAAATATAGCCGGATCTTTAAAACCGGGGGTTTTCTTCCTCTAAATATTACTGCAATTCGTCTAAAATAGTGAAATCTAAAAACACAGGCATTATTTAACACCTTTTACAGGATATAAACCACTTGGTTTAAGTTAAATGAACATACGTGAAGTGTTCGTTATCGCAATAATTACAAAATTATAATGATTAAGATACCGGGTTGTTGTATCAACGATACATAGCCATTTTAATTTTATACCTGTAAATATTTAATTACAAGGAGTTATAAAATTATGAATGCTATGCTGTTTAAAACATGAAGAAGAAAGGTATTTTCATTGTATTAGTGCTTTTATGTTTAAATTTAGTTAAAGGGCAAACTACCCTTTTTTTTCAGGGATTTGAAGGAAGCGGTGCTGATACATGGGGCATTTCAAGTGCGGATATAAGTAGTTTAACGGCCGGAACAGGATCAAAATCCGGTGTTGTGGGCACTTCAGGTTTAAGCAGTACACTTCTGCTTAATGCCGTTACACTTAACACGTCGTGCGCAAGTCCTATTCTCACATTATATCATAGTGTAAGGGCCGGTTCAGGTTCGGGAATGGATACAAGAGAAGGCGCTTCTATTTTTGTATCCTTAAACGGAGGGGCTTGGATAGGAATTGAGCAGGTAGGCGGTTTTGGCGACATTGCGTGGGCGTGGAATACTACAGGCGGATCTTCCTCTGCCAGCGCAGGCTGTAATGTTTACCAAGCACCAAATCCTATTACGTATAATATACCGGGAGGAACCACTACCATTGCCTTAAAAATTGTAAGTTGTACAGCAGGCAGTTGCAGTACGTTTAATACAAATATCACAAACGGTAACCCGGCCAACTACGACCGCGCGGATGAAGGTTTTTATATAGATGACATTAAAATTACTACGCCGAGTCCGGCATCCTGTGCTACACTTCCTATTGTATTGGCAGATTTTTTTGCCGTTAAAAATAATACCTCTAATGAACTTGTGTGGAAAGTTGCTTCGGAAGAAGGCATACAGAATTATACCGTAGAGAAAAGTAGTAATGCCATTGATTTTACATCTTTAGGAAACGTTTGGCCCGGTAAGGATAATTTTGAAATGAAAACATATTCGTTAACGGATACTCAGCCATACAACGGTATTACGTATTATAGATTGTCGACTAAAGAAAAAAACGGAAGTATTACCTACTATACGATAATTTATGTTGAAGGAAATACTAAAGAATGGAGTTTTACGCATTACCAGGATGATTCGGATATTATCATTGATTTTAAAAGTTCGGTGCCAAAAGAGGGGGCTGTAAATTTATACGGTATGGACGGGAAATTATTGGCTGCCAAAGCTGTTACTGATCAACAGGTTAGGTTATCAAAAGGAACTATAGCAGACGGCATTTATTTTGTAAGGATAACAACGCTTTATAAATCGGCAAACTTTAAAATTGTTATTTCACGGTAATGCTTATTTAATAAATTTTTCATTAAATGTTTATAACTATTTGAGGTTAGGAGAGTTGTTTACGATAAGTTAACCTCAAGAACAGTTTTAAAATACATTAATACTATAAATTTGCTTCGTAAAAGTGAACATCCTACAGGAATTACAGTCGTTCTGACACGTAATTATTCCGAAACCACTTATTTAAAATTTAGTTTATGAAATTATGAGTATACATAAATATATATATATGGATAGAATTACCCGGCAGGTTATTACTATACTTGCGTGCGGATTAATGTGTCAAAGCCTAAGCGCCCAATTTTTAATCGTATCTCCAACGTATACCTATACGCAGGATTTTGGTACAAGTGTAATCTCAGCTTCAGGAAGCAATATCACAAGCGGTACAGCTAATCTTACCGGGTGGTCGTACGATGCCCCTTTAACATCAGAACTTAACATTTTAGCCGCAGCTCCTACTAATACCGGGGGCCGTTATGCCTATATCTTAAACGGAGGGCCTGACAGAAAAATTGGAGCAAGGCCAAGCGGTGGTTCAGGAAATGTTGCGTATGGGATCTTATTTCAGAATACGTCCGGGCAAACCATTAACAGTTTTTCAGTCAGTTATTCAGGATTTCAATTTTCTCTCGGGGGTAATACAAATGCTGTCATTAATAAATTAACGGTTGATTATAAAGTTTCCGCTGCTACAATTCCTATAACCGCAACCGGTGCAACAGCAATGCCGTTGCTTGATTTTTCACAAACGCAATTTGTTGGGGTTGCTAACACCGGCAGTCAAGGTAACGGCTATCCCGCTGCAATAGGATCAGGTATGAATTCAGGTTGTATTTCGGTAGCCACCGCCATACCTAATAACAATTACCTTTTATTAAGATGGACTGATCTGGATGATGCGCAAAATGATCCGCACTTGGGTATAGATAATGTAGAGGTGGTTTTCTTTACTAACCAAACGGTTTCAAGTAATACGGCTTGCAGTTTTTTACCTATTGAGCTTTTAGATTTCTATGCTACTAAAAATGGGGAAATTAATGAGCTTGCATGGAAAGTGGAAGAGGAAGTTATTGACTTTTATATAGTAGAAAAGAGTAACAACGCGATCGATTTTGTTGAGATCGCTAAACTTTTACCGATGTCAAAAAATGTTTCCGTTAAAAATTATTCTATTACGGATGAGTCACCTTTTAATGACATTACCTATTACCGCTTGTCTACCCGTGAAAAAAACGGTACCGTTAAGTATTATAACACTATTTCTGTAGATGCTAAAGCCAATAGCAACTGGAATTATACGCATTACAGTAACGAAGATTTTTTGACTGTTGAATTTAAAAATTCTGTCCCGGCAAATGCATCGGTAGAATTATATGATGTATCAGGCAATTTAGTATATACCGGGAAAGTTGCAGGGCCGAAAACGGCTATATCAATCAGTGCATTAAATGAGGGGGTCTATTTTGTTAAACTGATCTCTCCGCAAAAAACTGAACATTTTAAAATTATCATAACAAAATAAAAATCATGAAACGTATTTTCTTATTACTTGCATTAATCAGCTCTTCATACATTAAGGCCCAATGTTTTCAAATTCAAAGTATTTTAGTGGATGCCTGCGCGGGTTCGCAGGAAGGGCAAAATGAAATGGTTACTTTCCAAGTGGGAAGCACAGCTTTAAATACGGCCAACTTAAGTGTTGTCTGGCCAAATAACAGTTGGCTGGGATTAGCTCAAAATGCAGGCACGGCAGCTGATATTGCCACCGTTAATGCAACTATTTTAGGCTGCGGGTATTTAAGAGAGCCTATAGCCGGAGTTTTACCGGCTAATTCGAAAGTATTATTGATAACAAGTACCGCATGGTCGCCATTAGCACAAAGTTTTGTGAATTTAAGTGATACGCTTTATGTAATTTTTCAGGCAGCGGGTAATACTTCAGGCCACTTTGCCAATTATGCTTCAGGCGGCGGGACAAGAACTTTGTCTATGACATTTTCCGTACCAATAGGTTGCACGGATGCCGTTACTTATGACAGGGCATTGCTGATTAACCAAGCAGGCAATATTGGCGCACAAGACGGTGGAGCTGTAGAATTTACCCCCACAGGCGTTGCGAGTTATGTAAACCATGGTTGTCAGGCGCCATACATACCGCTTTCCGCAGATGCCGGCATAAATAAAACAATATGTA
>JBBRHI010000264.1:0-4919 GCA_038222995.1 Bacteroidia bacterium
TGACGTGATTTTATGTTTACTTTGAAAGTAATTGTTTTGATATTCTGTATTTTTGATAGTGTGGATTCTGCCGTCTTATATTGACTTCGCTTTTACTTCACCATTTAAAAGATAATTTGCAACATCTATTTTATCAGGACCATTTTCGTATATCCATATACGTTCTGAGGCGGTTTTGGTCTTACCATTTACAGCTTGTGATATTCTTAAAAAGGAAATATCATGTTTTCGGGAGGCTTCGCCTAAACTTTTGTAAAAACCTATCTTATTACCTTCCATATCATAACAACTTACCGATTTAGAGCGAGAATTTTGAGAACTAAAATTAGCATAATAGGCTTCAAGGTCTAATTTATCTGTTCCTTCCCCATATTGCCAAATAAAGCCACAAGCACTTCTTAATTTGCCATTTAACACCAAACCGATACTGGAATGAGAATGAGAAACAGACTTCGTAGCTTCAAAGCTACTGGGGAATATTTTAATTTTATTACCTTGTAAATCATATTGCGTTACAATTTTGGCTTCATACTTACTACCAGTATCTTTTAATTCTCCTTGGTAAACTTCTCCTTCTTTTCTCCATATAAATCTACCTTTGAAATAATGAGGGTCATTAATAAATTTTTTAATAGTGTATGATTTTACCCCTGTTACTTTTGAGGCTTCAAAGATTGAACTAAATGTGGCAAGTTTTTCTCCTGACTTCGTATATTGACATACTGAAAAAGAGGATATTTTATCTTGTTTTGTAGGAGGAAAAAGATTTTGAGGCATTTTTTCTATTTCCTCTTGTGTTGCCATTCGCCAAAATATACCCGATGGTGTGGGTTTATTATTTGTAAGCCACTTATGTATCGTTGGTTGATGAATTCCTGTTGCTCTGGCGGCTGCCATAGTAGAAGGATATGTACCAATTATTATTCCTTCTTGGTTTAATTGAGTAACCGCTTTTTCTCGGCTATGGTCTTTATACTCACCGTGGTAAGGTTGGTCTATCAATCGCCAAACGTAGCCACCACAAGTTTTAACTTTTCCATTTGCACAAGCATTTATTCCGCTACTATTAACATTAACCGCTTTTCCTGCTGCTAAAAAACTTTCAAATTCTTGAATGAATTTACCCCCTTTTTCATATTGATGAACGGGTATTTTAGGTTTGTTAAACGTTAAATCTCCTGAATAATTATTCCCTTCATACCGCCAAACAAAGCCCCTTCCAAATTTATTTTTCATTGAAGCACTCTTGGCAATCGTATCTTTATGTATTCCTGTTTCTTGATATGCTTGGACGACTGATTCATAAGTTTTAATTAATATACCCTCTATTGTGTATTGACTTACTTTTTTAGTCTTAGAAAAATTAGCATATTCTCCGTTATAAGTATCTGTTTCATAACGCAACACAAAGCCTTTTATCTGCATTACTTGATTTGTCAATACTTTTCTGAGGTGGCATACCTTTGTTTTAAAAGCCTTTGCAGCTTCCGTTACACTTGAAAAATGCTGGATTTGATTTCCTTGTAAATCGTATTTTATCACTCCGATTTGATTGTGTATTTTCTCAGGTTTTTGGGGCTTTGTTGGTCGTGTATTATTTTTTAAACTCTTATAAAATATAGTTGTTCCATTACTGGATTCTAAATTGTCTATTCTGTTATTTAGGTTATCGCCATCTTTATGTACTATTCTTAATTCGTCATTTTCAAAATCTATTTTCTTGATGAATACATGATACATTAGTCTATTAACAAGAAAAAGATGTTGTTGTCGCTCATAATTCAAATTTACTTGAACGCTAAAAATGTACCCTTTGGTATGTTCATTATAAAAACCTCTCAAAGACTGAGGAACAATTCGTTCTTTGGTATAATAGCTTATTTGACGACCTTTCCTTAAACTGTGAACAGGACGTGAAAGAGCCTTTATCCTTGAATAGTTTGAAATTAAATAATATCCATCAAATTTTGGTATATCTATCCACTCCTCTCCTTCAATATCTTCTAATGAAGAATTTATACAAGGATATTTTGTAAAATCGTATAATTTAAGAGCTTGTCTTTTAGATATGGTCTTTTGCTTCACTTTCATCTTGATAGGATGGTTTGTTAGAGTTCTAAAATAGAGTGGGTATTGCATATTTTGACCGACTTTTTTATAACTTATTAACCCCTTTGTAAATAGGAATGAGCGGTAAACTTAATAAAATTTATCAGAAATCGAAATCATTTTTATCTATTTTCCCTATGCCTGTGAGCTTATCAGTCCTCAAAAACAGATAAGATTTTGCACACTTTTTTTCCCGTAAGTCTATTTTATTTCCCTATTGTAATGATGAAAATAGCAATATTTTTCAAGTTTTTATCTTTACAAATGGGGAGTAAAATGTAACAAAAAAGTTGCCCCAACGGAAACCATTGGGGCAAGCTCAATTAATAGTTCTACACCTATTTTCTTCGTCCTTAATCTTAATTAAGGAATATTTTTTGTTTTTCTATCTGACAATTATCTTTTCGCCTCCGTGATACTTGGATTTTCATACCATTATTCATGGTTAAAATGCCTAATTCTTTGGCGTATCCCTGCACATAACTTGGATTAATCATACTGGCTCTATGAACCCGCTGAAAACCAAAATTTGATAAATATTCTTCAAAATATTTCAACGTATGTGGTACTACTTTTTCTCGTCCATCTGATAACACAAAGATAGTATAATTGGCTTGACCTTTCAATAAAATTATAATACTGATGGGTATATATGATTTCGTCCGTTTGTTGAGTAATAATCTGTCGGTTTTGTGGTTACATTGATAGGTTTTCATGGGCGGTGTTTATAATTTTTTTTGAGTGTTAAATTCGTCAAATGATACCAAATCAATGTAATGATAGTACGATTTTTTTCATCATTTTTTATTTAGCCCCTTCAAGCACAGAAAAATTATGTTTATAAATTACTTTCTCATTCTTTCCATTAAAAGAAATGACTTTTTGCCTATTTGAATAAATTATTGAATTATTATCCCAAATAAACCAATTTATATCCCTCTGCGGCAATTCAGGGAAAATTATTTTTGAAGTATTTTTACTTAAATCGTATAAATAAACGCCCTTATTTATACCCTTCTCCATCTTTTTTAGATAATAAAAATTAATGTTGTCAAACCATGATATAGAATTATAAGAAATGGCTTCTACGAACCACTGGTTTTTATAATAATATGTTTTATCATAAATTTCTTTTTTTCTTTTTATTGTATCAAATCCGACTAATTCATAACTGGTTTTTTTAGTATTTTCAATATTAAGAGTATTTACGAATATAATCTTATCCTCATTGGGAGATACCGACAAACCAATAATATTACAGTTGAAAGGAACAATAATTTGCTTTAAAATAGCCTTATTATTACAGTTAAGTACAGTAATCGTATGCTTTTTGATAATATATCTTCCCTCATTTTCATCTATATTGGGATTAGATGTGACGGTGAAATAAATATGCTTATTTCTTACAAAAAAGTTGTTAATCCAATCTTTTGTGATGTAAATGATGGTTGTTTTGTGATTTGTAAAATCCAAAAAATAAATATTACTACCATCAGTTGCATAAACATTATTACCATCAGTCCCCCAATAAAGAATGTACTTAGGTTTTTTTATTGGAATTTTTGCTTTAACCATAATTTTTCCAGCATCAAGTTTACAAAACGATACTCCATCATCTTGATTGCTTTCCATTATTGTCATATTTTGTGCTTTAAGGTTTAAAGCACAAAATATGATAATTAATAGAAAGGTGATTTTATAATTTATCATTGTCTTGTAATTAGTCCACTTTCCTCTGTAAAAGTGGCGGTTTAATTGTTGGTTTTAAAATGTTTGAATTAAAAAATCCGTTATCTTGTGCAGGCAATGCCTGTCTAATAATTTGAACTTTAAAGCTTGATACACCCGACATCGCATTATTGAAATTTTTCCAATCATCAGGAGTAATAAGTAAACAGCCTACCGATATGCCACTTTTCCCTCCATGTATAGTACCAGCAAAACCATTTGAATTAGAAGTATGTATGAAAATTCCATCTTTATACCCTTCACCTTTCTCATCTTTCTGATTAGGTGCGTATGGATTTGTTCTACCATCCATCATTCGAACTCTTCCTCTTGCCTCTACTGCCCAATTAGATTTTAATGCTCCACTCTTACCTGTTTCATCATAATTGCCATTGTACATACCTTCATCAATCGCTCCAAACTTAACCGCATCGGAAGACATTGTAAATCCTTTGAAACGATGAATATCATCTCTTCCATTGGGTCCATATACGGTTACATTTGCAGTTATAGCATTGTCACTGTTCACCTTTCCTCCATCTCCTAATTTTTCAAACCTTGAACCATCAAAAACAACAACCGTGCTTACTCCTGTTAAAATCACATTTTTACCATTAGAATCCTTTATTTTGGTATCATATTTATTACCCTCTTGCCAGTTCCATGTTGGGTCTTGTCCATTCCGTGAATAATAAAACCAATCATTTCCATCTAAATCAACAAACATTACAGGGTTATTCTTAACAAAACTATATGGAGTTAAGTCAAAATGCTTTTCACTCATAATATCTTGTGACCAAAAACGTGGAGTTACGGGGTCAAAAACTCTTGCATGAGCATCAAACACTCCAATCCCAAAATCGTTTTCTTTTTCATAAGTAGAGAGAGTAAAATTGTTAATTTTAGGCGTATTTACAAGGCTTAAACTCGGCAACGGCTCACCCCATGCCCCTACGTGATTCACTTGCGTTGCTTGGGCTACGCCTCCAAAATCTCTGAAACTTACCCTTGTATTCCCCAAATGGTCAGTAATATTATACTCATAAATCCCATCTACAATCCGCCCCTCATCATGGCTTGTT
>JBBRHI010000265.1:0-4887 GCA_038222995.1 Bacteroidia bacterium
ATTTGGATTATGAGGGCCGTCATCGAACGTTAGCAGCACTTGTTTTTGACCTGTATTAAGCCTGTTTAGTGAATTGAGATGAAAATTTAATCCTATAAAGTAAGCGCCGAAAAACTGGATACTTAAAAATAAAAGGATCCATACGGCAAGGATAAAATAACTTAATTCAAGAGAAGATCGAAAATAAAAAAAAACAATACCGCCTAAAAGGAAAAGGAAAGTGATCGGCCAAAATTTTATGAACCCGGTAAATTTCATGTTTATCATATCGCTAACCCCTGCCCTACTTCAAAGGTAGTTGAGAGTATGTTAACACTTGCTGACTAACGTAAACGAATAGTTAATTCCTAAATATTGATTAATGATTAAAATGTGTTTAATAGCTGAAGGTCTTTTAGCTGATATAGCCAATACATCAGGCAGTTTTTGCTTTTCAATTAACTTGGTGGCTGTCCATAACGCAAAGGCTGATGCTGTATGGTACTCTCCTGAAAGGTGTTTATAATGTGCTGCAATAGTTTCCTGCTCAATAAACGGTAACAGTTCAGCCAAGTGTTTATCAAAACCGGCATCGGAGCTAAAGCCCATCAAACATACATCTATCTCTTTTAAAGTTAAACCGTACAATTTTAAAAACCCATGCAGTTTTTGCAAAATAACAGCACTTGTTAAAGGTTTATATAAAGTTTGAATACCGTCAACACTGGCCAGGCTTTTTTCTGTTTTGGTTTTATTCAATACAAAAAAGGTTGAGCCTTCACTCATTTGTATGCCTTTGGTTTTCGATTTCCAGAAAGGGGTATGCGGATCGTATGTTTTAAATTTTCCGGCCTTACGGTTTAAAATCAAAAAATTCGGTGTATGCTCTTCTATCCCGCCAACCAAAACCGTTTCTTTACCTTCGCTAAATAACATCAACGCATCCTGCAAGGTACTCTCAAATGAAAAGCCCCTGTGTACATAGGTAAAGTTATAATCATGGCATTTCATGATCAACGCTATCTGAGAGCCAACCGTATTATGAGTGGATTGTATAAAAGAGGTAGGCGTTAAAAATTGCTCGTCGTTATTTAACATCGCCAGTAAAAACCGTTCGCTGTCTTCAAAACAACCTAAGCCTGTTCCCGTAATAATACCGTCTACCTTTGTAGCCCCCGATTCTTTAATAGCCAGGTTAGCGCTTGCCACTCCCATTTTAATAGCGCGGCCCATGCGCCGTAATAAATTGGGAGCAATAAATTCTTTATAGGACGGTTCAATAGCGGAATAGTAATCGCCGTTAGGTTCCACTACGGTATCAAAAAACCATTGGTCATTAATCGTTTCTTGTGCAGAAATGCAACCCGTGCCGTTTATATAAGCCTTTACCAAACTAATTTACTTTCTTAAATATTAATGATGAGCAATTTCCTCCAAAGCCGAATGAGTTTGAAAGCACAGTGTTTACAGGCGTTTTTACTAAAGTGGTTTCAGGTATCATTCCTAATTCAGCAATAGGTGTTTTAAAATTAAGGTTAGGAAAAATCATTCCGTTTTGCATAGAGAGTACCGAGATAACGGCTTCAATACTTGCGGATGCCGCTAAAGTATGCCCTGTAAAAGCTTTAGTAGAGCTGAATTTAGGAATGCGATCGCCAAAAACTGCTTTAACCGCTGCACCTTCCGACAGATCATTATTTGGAGTACCTGTACCGTGCATATTAATGTAATCAATATCAGCGGGTTTTAAACCGCTCATTTGCAAAGCCTGTTCTATGGCTAATTGGGCGCCATAGCCTTCCGGTGATGATGCTGTTTGATGATACGCATCATTTGCATTAGCATAGCCGATAATTTCAGCCAGCGCTTTCCCGTTTCGCTTTTTTAACGCTTCTTCACTTTCTATAACTAAAAAAGCTGCGCCCTCACCAAGGTTTAGCCCTTTCCTGTTTTCATCAAAAGGCTTACACCATTCTTTATCCAAGATCATCAACGTATTAAAGCCGTTGAAGGTAAATTTTGACAGAGCATCTACACCGCCAACAACAGCCCTGTCAAGCAAGCCGTTTTTAATCATACGGCAACCCAGCATAATAGCGTTTGCAGCAGATGAGCAGGCGGTTGAAATTGTGGTGACGTAATCTACATTCCCTAAAAAATCGGCAATGCGCTCTGTACTGTCACCGCAGTCATGCGTATCTAACACATCCAGGTGATCATCTTTTTCGAACAGTTCTTTATAGTACATTTCTGTTTTACCCATGCCGGCAACAGTGGTAGAGGAAATAACTCCCGTACGTAAGCCGTCGGTTGTATCAATGCCTGAATGCAGAACCGCTTCTTTAGCAGCCAACATAGCAATGTAGGAATTACGGTTTAATTCAGGATTATGATCATTAACAAGGTCGGCCAGCTCTTTATTGGAAAGCTTAATTTCCCCGGCTAAAAAATCATTTTTATAACGGGTGGTTAAATAATTGATCTTACCTATTCCTGTTTTAGAATGAGATAGAGATGCAACTGATTCCTGTACATTGTTACCAATGGCCGAAATCATTCCTAAACCCGTAATGTAAATGTGTTGAGACAAAGCTTAACTTATGATTTTCCTTGAGATTTGATATAATCAGCCATGGTTCTGATAGATTGAAAAATAGTTTTCCCGTCTTTAGGATCTTCTATTTTTATACCGTAATGTTTTTCCAATAAAACGATGAGCTCTAATGCATCAATAGAGTCTAATCCCAAGCCTTCTCCAAATAAAGGAGAATCAGGATTAATTTCTTCCGGTTTTAATTCAACCAGGTTAAGTTGTTCTATAATCTGTCCTTTTAATTTTTCTATTAATGCGTCCATATCGTTTGATTGTATAATTCTATTACAGTTAATTGATTAAGAGGTTTAAAATTAATGTTTTTATTTGTATTTTCCTGTATTTCGGCCAAAAAAATAAAGGCTTCATAAGCGCCGTTATCTACCTCAACCCAACCACATACAGCTGCCCGCATTTCCTCATTAAATAAGGCTTCCGTATAACTCACTAACAAATCGGCATCCGGCTTTTCCGATACAAAAAAAGCATTTTCACCGGTTATTTTATATTTAATGGCAATTTCACCGATAATAATATTTGGGAGCGTATAAACAAATACTGCCGGCGAAGGAAAATAATTTGATTTATCTTCAATTGCATGTTGATGTTGCCGGTCTGTTTCCAAACTTGATGATGCATTTGATAATACCACCGCAATTTTATCTAAGGGATTGTTTGAAAGAAACAACGTATCTTTTAAAGCAACCTCCGTACATAAAACTCCCAACTTACAAAGTGCATCCATTTTATGAAATTTCGGATAGCTTATTTCCAAATATTTGTAAGCCTCCGTTAAAAATTCGGACATTGAATTTAAAGATCCACCGTCAAAAATTATTTTTCCGTTAACGGAAATTCGATTGTTCTTTATATGCGCGTACGACCTAATGCCTATCATGTATTATGTTTTTAAACCGCGCAGGGTAGTTACTCCTATTTTCATTCTTTAAGCTAAATTATACGTTACTAAACAAAGCCGCTGCATTGCATCCTCCAAACCCTGAGGCTGTTTTTATAAATGATGAAAATACTTTCGGCTCATGTGTGTCTATTACCGTAATATTTCCGCTTACTCCTTTTTTAGAGTATCCTTCCGACTTAATTAAGCGTTGGTGTTTTAAAGATTCTAAAGAAAGGATAGTTTCCAAAACTCCAGCTGCGCCAAGAGTGTGGCCGTAATAGCCTTTTAAGCTGTTAACCGGGATGTTTGTTAAACCCGCTCTTTCAAAAGCAATCGATTCCATTTCGTCATTAAAGGGTGTGGCTGTTCCGTGTGCGGAAATAAAACCTATCTCTTTTATGCTGTTGTTTTGCAGTGTTTGCCGTAAGCATTGGAGTAACCCTTCTCCGGTGCGTGACGGGCCCGAAATATGATTGGCGTCGTTAGCGGAAGCACCACTTATAATTTGCGTATTATAAGGCGTTGCTAATTCTCTTTTATTGGTTATTAAAATAGCAGCAACCGCTTCACCCAGATTAATACCTACCCGATCCGCATCAAACGGCCTGCTCGGCTCATTACTTAACGCGCTGAACGATTTAAAACCGCTGATCGTGAACTCCGATAAAATATCGCCGCCGCAAACAATAATGTTATTGTACGTGCCTTGCTCAATAAACCGTTTAGCAATAATGATAGCTAAAATGCCGGAGATACAAGCATTTGATAACACTACAGGTGTATGCGCAAATTTAAAATAGGTTTGCAGTTGTTTGGCAAATAACGGAAGGTAAGCTCTTTTGGAATCAATGGTTTTATAAGCTCCTTCCAATATATCAATATTCCCTTTAGTGGTAGAATAGATCACTAACGTTTTTTTATCTTTAGGATCAATGCCGCTTTGGTCCATGACATCTTGCATTGATAGGATGCTTAATTGTTCGAGCTTGGTATATGTTCCACTATTGGCAATAGATAAAAGATGCTCCTGAATAATAGCGTCATCTATCTTTCCCACACAAAACGGATCAGCTGAAAATGGCAATCGCAGTTTTTTTACTCCTGTTTTTGAATGGTTTACCGCGTCATAGTTTTCTTTTGTAGAAAAGCCAAGAGGGCTGATGATATTGCTATAGGAAGTAAAGACCATTAAAATGTATTATAGGTTGCAATAATATGCTTTTTTTTAATGTGGTACCGAAAATTGCAAATTTGAGAAATTCCAATACAGGCAGAGCCAATACAAAAATAGCCTATTGCTGCGCCGGCGGCCCCGCTTTCATCCCCTAAAGAAATTAATGCGCCTGCAACAAGCCCTGCCACCGGAACCATTGCAATTCCTATAATTCCCCAGGTATACCTGTTCCTGCTATTC
>JBBRHI010000266.1:0-4881 GCA_038222995.1 Bacteroidia bacterium
GCTGATAATAATCTGCCGAATAGGTTTGCTCATCATTGGTTTTAAACTGTCCGCCAACGATCATCCCGTTCAATGAAATGGTATTCCTGTTATTGATGTTGTAATCGATCCCGAGCCTTCCAAAATTAAACAGGTTTGTCATACGCGTTTTATTATCCTGGTTAAAATTACCGGTTGTTACGCCGCTGTCCAGCTGTGTCCGTCTTGTATATCCTTTAGTAATGTTAGTTCCCTGATTGTAGGAATACATCATGGATACGTTCCATTTTCCTTCTTTTAAATTGATATTGGCCATGCCGCCATACCTGTCGCTTGTACCCGCATAAGCCATGATCATACCGTTATACCCGGGCTTATTATTTTTTTTCATGATCACGTTTAATACTCCCCCGGTTGTACTTGCATCAAATTTTACGGAAGGGTTTGTAATAATTTCCACGCGATCGATCTGGTCGGCAGGGATTTGCTGAAGTGTTAATGTAGTTGGCCTGCCGTCTACATATATCATAGGGCTCTGGTTTCTCAGTTGTACATTACCGTCCGCATCCACTGTTAAACCGGGAATGTTTTTCATAACGTCTACTGCCGTACCGCCTTTAACAGAAAGATCTTTATCTACATTATACGTTCTTTTATCAATGGATAATACAACCGCGCTTTTTTCAGCAATCACATCCACTTCGTTCAATAATTTATCATCTAAGGCCAGTTTAATATCTCCCAGGTCCTGGTCAATTTTGTCGGGCGGAACGATAAATACTTTTTGTAAATAATCTTTGTAGCCGATAAATTTTATTTTCACCCGCACCTGTCCAAAAGAGGGCAGTCCCTCTACTGCAAAGTCACCGTTTTCTTTTACAAGCGAGCCGCCTAACAAACTGTCTTTATTAAACCACAATACCTGTATGGAGGCATATTCAACAGGCTGTCCCGTTTTGGCATCCAGCACTTTACCGTAAATACGGCCGAGCTTCGGATCCTTCATGTTTTTCATATTTCCCATTCCCCCGGTCATACCAGGCATCTGGGCTTTTAATAGGGAAGAAAAACAAATAATGACAAGTGTAAAAAAATAATATTTCATTGGTAATTTAATGGTGAGTAAAGTTACTAAGTTATTTACTCTCAGCATAAAATTTTGGATGAGCGGTAAAAAGTAGGCCGGGCGTTAAAATTATAAATAGGATGTTTTTAACGCAGTTTGGAGTATTATTAAAACAAAAGGAGGTATAAACCTCCTTTGTTAAGCTGTGATGTTACAAGCCGGTTATATAAACCGCCTTTTTAGGTTCGTTTAAATCAAACGGGTGATTACTGTGAAACCAGTTTGCCGGATTTTAACGTTTTGCCATAGCGGGTTATTTTATAAAAGTAAACACCCGCCGTTAAACTTGTTTGCAGAACGGTTATTTTTTCGTTAACGATCGTATGCATTACTTGCTCGCCGATGTAATTATAGAGGGTCAGAGAAACGGTGTTGTCTGCAAGAATGTCATTTACAGTAATAACCAAAGAGTTTGAGAACGGGTTAGGAAAAACACTTGTCTCGGTTGATTCGGCATTGTGATCGGCTATGCCTACACTGGCACAATTGAGCGGCAGTGTAGAGGCAATAACGGTAACAGCGGTGGTAGATAAGGCGCCATTTGTAGTTAGTGCTCGTCCGTCAATCACCACACCCGTATTTATGGCGCCTAAAGCGCCGTTATTACAAACAATAGTTCCTTTAAATACAGAGTAATCGTTTATGCTTACTGCGCCTTCAATTTTCCAATATACATTTTTTGCCTGTGCTCCATTAATCAATTTAACCTTTGAGTAAGTGCTTGTTGATAATGCCCCGTTTATTTTGATAACAAAAATCGCATTACCGTTGCCTTGGGCATCCAGGTAAAGCGAATCTGTAAATACGGTAGCTGCATTCAGCAAATAGGTGTGAGGTGTAAGCACCAAACTATTGCCGAATTGTGCAGGGTATAATAGCTCAATATCATTTGGCAAAGTGTTTAAATAGTTATAGGCCGTTAACAAATCAGCAGCACAATGGGCCGTTGAGCCATCAGGTATAGGGTGTAAAGTGCCTGTTATAAATGAGGGATTATACCCGGTGGTTAATCCGTTGTTACTTCCTACATCTCCTGTAGCATAGGTAACACCTGAGTTAGATACTGCACCGTTAGCGGAAAATACAGCATAACAACCTGCAGCACCGAGCGTTGGTGGAACAGGGCCGGTCAGTACAGGACTTCCGCAGCCGATAGGTGTATATGCCAATATACCGTCGCAGGTAACAGCCCCTGCAGTGGAGAGTGCTCTCCCTTCCAGTGTATCGCCGCTGTTCATATTAATAGCGGCATTATTGGCAATAATAGTTCCTCTCATGGTAGTTCCGGAAGCCATGCTCACAAGGCCTTCCACTTTCCAAAATACATTGCAGGCTTTTGCACCGTTCAGCAATTTTACCTTAGCCGAAGCGTTAGTAGAAAATGCACCTTGTCTCTGAAAAATAAACACAGCATTTGCGTTGCCTTGGGCATTTAAATTAAGATCAAGGTTTAAAGTGGCATTAGAGCCTATGGAATATACTCCTGCGGTAAGCGTTTGGCCGTTGCCTAAAAGCGATGAAGGAAAGAAACCCGGCACTGTGCCGTTCAATTGATTATAAGCCGTTAACACATCGGCACTACATTGTGCGCTCGTGCCGTCGCCATCATGCATTCCGCCGTTTACATTCCCAAATCCTGTACTGGAGCCATTGTTAGTGCCCACATTGCCGGTAAGCCTTGTAATACCGTTGTTTGTAACCGCGCCGTTGGAAGAAAACAGGACAAAATTAACAGCAGTACCTAGATTAGGAGCTTGAGCAAAGCTGATACCCGGAATAAATAATAATGTAATCATTGAGGTAAAAAGAAGTAATTTTTTTTTCATAGTATTTTTTTTTTCATAGTATTTGATTAAACGTGAATTAATTTTCACTAAGTAAAGGTGAGCACCTTTAAGTTGAAATTGTTATATAGTACCTGCAAATAGTTACATAAATCACTGTTTTACGGGTAAAAGGAGCCTAAATATGTTAAATGCTACATGCTCTCAAGATTACTTCCGCGCTTTTTTTTGAGTTGTTTGAAAAAAGAAGGGGAAAGGCCAGTAATTTTTTTGAATTGGTTAGACAGGTGAGCAACGCTGCTATAATGTAGTTTATGAGAAATTTCGGTAAGGCTTAATTCATCATACAACAAAAGTTCTTTTACCCTTTCAATTTTATGGATAATAATATACTGTTGTATGGTAATGCCTTTTACTTCCGAAAATATGTTGGATAAATAAGTGTAATCATAATTCAGTTTTTCACTGATATGATCTGAATAATTTGGTTTTGGCAATTCATCGGAATTATGGATCATTTCCGTGATCACATTTTTTATTTTTTCAATCAGGATGCTTTTTTTATCATCCAGTAATTCCAGGCCCGATTTAAGAAGATTTGCCTTTAACCGGTTGCTTTGATCGTCGGTTAGGTTCCAAGGGATATCTACCATGCCAAGGTTTACCATCACATGGTCTAATCCAAGCTTTTTTAATTCTTCTTTCACCATCATTTTACAACGAAGGCTTACCATATATTTAATATAAAGCTTCAAAATTGTTACTTATAGACTTTGTATATTACTTAGTTTATTATATGGCAACAGTCTAATTCTGTAATTTTTTTTGATTTGTACAGTAATTATTTTAAAAGCTCTAACGCTTCCTGTATAGAGATGACATCACCTTTAAACACGGCTATAACAAAGGCTTCTGCAAATCCTTTATCATTTAATTCTTTGCGGTAAGCATCCGCTTTTGAATAGTCGCTGTAAGCGCCTGATGTATAACGGATCATTCCTGAACCTGTGCCTTGTTTGTCAACATCTTTAATATCCTTAATCTTGTCTTCCATATCGTTACCGCCTGCTTTGCGCAAGGCGCCGAGCTGTACTTTAAACATGATCTGTGATTTATCTACCGAACTAAACTTAACGTTATCGTTTAAGTTTTCTTTTTCTTTACTTTCTACAGTTGCTTTAGTGGCGCTCAACGGAATTCGTTTACCGTCTTTATAAGCCGTAATAAAGGCATCACCGTATCCTTCCAATACAAGATCGGCTCTTAAATTTGCTGCACCCTGTATGGTTTTAAATCCTTTAGTGCTGTAATGAAAGTATCCGTCGTCTGCTTTCAGCTCTAATACATTGCTTCCTGCATTTTTAAAGATTCCTTTGGAGATGCGATTTTTGTAAGCGCCTAACTGTACACGGTAAACAATATCGCCTTTGGCAAATTCATTTTCATTTTCGTCAACCGAATTTTCGGTAAGGTTCGTGTTTGTTTTAGTGTTCTTGCCGTTATTTGTTTTAACCGTATTGTTGCCGTTAGTATTTGTTGCTGTACTTGTATTTGTTTGAGCCGCATTAGTATCGGTATTTGCAGCAAGCGTATTTTCTTTCGCTTTTTTACTTTCTTCTATCAGCTTATCGATCTCGCTTTGGCTTAAGCTCACTAAATCACCGTTCTTTTTAAAGTATCCTACCTGCGCGTCTTTATTTCCTTCGGCAATAAATTCATCGCGGCGTTTAACGGCATTCTGAATTTCTTTATAAGTACCGGCCGTATACATTACCGTTGTATTATCCGGCAACATGGTTGATTTCACATCCCCGATGCTTAATAATTTTGCCATGTCTTCGCTAGGCACAGGCCCGCTGTATCTTGCCAATTCAACCGTATATATTTTATCTGATTTTGAGGCTTCAGGTTTACCTGTTGCCGTACTGTCTGTTTTAGTTTTTTGCGCGTAAAAATTCTCAACCACTTGTTGGTTAGTTACATTGCCGCTGT
>JBBRHI010000267.1:0-4855 GCA_038222995.1 Bacteroidia bacterium
AACACAGATGGTATGAACGTTAAATGATTTACTTTTGAGGATTTTCCAGTCATACAACATATTACGGAATGCTGTAATGATTCCGTAAATAACTGCTAAGGGGAATAGTAGTATTTTTCTGACTGTCAACAAATGTATAAAGAAGTGAATTTACAGTGTTTTTGTTAAAAAATGAAATCTTTTAATTTAATGCTTTACGTTAATATCGAGCCGGCAGGTTTCAAGCTTACAGCCTTTTTTATCTGTTTCGGTTACTTCTATATAGCCGCTTTGGTAATCGGTTATTAGTGTAACGGCATTTGTTTTGTCGCCCGCTGTGATCCATACTCCCGCAGGTGTTTTCCAATTATAGTAAGATCCTTCATGGAAGGGAACAGAGTAGGTGAGGTCTTTGGCATTAGTCATTGCTACGGTATCTCCCGTTATTTGATACGGTTGTTTTATAATGCCGAAAAAATCGGCCGCCCAATAGGTACTGTAAAAATTTTTATCCACTGCAAACATTCCCGTTTTTCCGCCCTGCGTATCGCAACTCCCGGTATCAAGGGCTACAGCATGTCCCATGCCTTTTACTCTATAATATTTAACCACGTCGGTACCTTTACTGTTTTTATAAACTGTTAGTTCCACATCGTCATTATTATTAAACTGCTCATAATGTTCGTCGGGTTCATAATCGGTTTGATGAATGTTTACCCATTGTTTTATTAATTGGTTTGCGTTGTTTGGACTTACTACCGGATCCATACCTCCGTGAAATACCACCAGCTCAGGGTAGGTGCCTTTATAACCGGGGTTTTGTTGCCTTACCAAGTCACCCCAATCTTCCGGAGATTTGGAGACAATGCCCAACATGGATGTCCCCGCTTTAATGACCGATTCTGCTGCTTTGTATGGGCCTCCGCCAATAACACCGCCTTTATCAAATACCTGCGGAAATACAGACAGCATGATCGTGCTCATGGCTCCACCGGCCGACAGGCCAATAATATAGATGCGTGTAGAATCGATTGATTTATTTTTTTTCAGGTAATGGATCATTTGCATAATGGAAGCAGGCTCTCCTTTATCTTTTGTTTGATCGCCGCTTCGGTACCAGCTAAAGCAATTTTCGGGATTATTTAAAATAAGTTGCTCAGGGTACAATACATAAAAGCCGTGTTTTTTAGCGAGCTTATTCCAGCCTGTTTGTTCGGCACAGGCAGGAGCCATTTGCGTGCAGCCGTGTAATACAACTACTAAGGGCGCATTGGAGGTAATGGTGCCGGGATCGTAGAACATAAGCTTCAAGTTACCGGGGTTTGTGCCGAAGGGTCTTATTTGTACTAAGTCATTTTGTGCATGATAACAGTTTATGAGAAACAGTAAAAAAAATAAACCTTTAAATTTCATATAATGATTATCTGAATAAAGAAATATGGCCGCTTCGTGTAATTTTTTTCTCCGGGTTTTTTTGAACCGCGTCTATCTTATATACATATACATCGTCGGGGCATGGATTGCTTTTAAACTTACCGTCCCATTTACCGTTAGCATTATAAGAGGTGTAAACGGTGTTTCCCCACCGGTCGTAAATGGTTATTAAAAAGTAACTGTAGTCGCATTGAAACACAGGCGCAAAAAGATCATTACGGTCATCATCATTCGGCGTAAAACTATTAGGGATATAGATATCGCAATCGCAGTTCTTAAACTTAACAGTCACGCTGTCTGTTTTGGTGCCACAGGTTTTAGAGGTACTTTTTACCCAGTATATTCCTTCTTTTGCTGCGTTTATTGTGTTTGTGTTTTCACCGGTATTCCAATATAATTTTACATCGCCCGGCGCTTTTACAGAAAGTACTTTGTTAGCATCTGTTTCGCATACTAATACTTCTTTCCCGAAATTAGGTATTACGCCCGTTGCTGAACTTACCCTGAACGTATCGGCATAATAGCATCCTTTGTTATTAAGTTTGATCCAGTATTTGCCGGGCTTATCTATTTTTAAATTTTCGGAAGGGTCGCCTGTGCTCCAGCTGTATTTGTATTTTGTATCGGGTTTAATTATAAGCACGTTACCGCTGCAAAGGCTTGTATCACGAAGGTTTAATCTTGGTTTTTCATTTAGTTTTACATACGTTGTGTCGTGAATGATGCGGTTGCCGTCGTAGATTTTTACAAAATATTTTCCTTTTATTTTAGCGTAGATCTGTTTGGTATTCTGATAAATTATTTTTGGAGAGGTCCATTCGTAGGTAGCTGAAAGGCTTACTTTATCTTCCGGGAATTTGATCAGGAAAGAATCACCGGCGCACACCACAATGGTATCCGGTAATAGGTTCAGCGGTTTGGTTTGCGCTTTAATAATGCTTACCGCCAAACAAAAAAATGTAAAAAATATGTATAAGCGCCTTATCAATTTCCTGTAAATGGTAATGTTTTCTCTAAAAAAATAAATATAGTAGTTTCAATGTTCAGTTATTATTATATCTGCAATGTTATGGTTATGCGTGTTCCCTGTCCGCCTTCCGGAAGATCGGCTTTATCAATGATCTCTACTTTTTGTTTTTTGCCTGTTAATTTTGTATTCAGTTCCAAAATGTTTTCAATTGTTTTTGTTCCCAATGATTTATGTCCTGCTTTTGCATTTCCTTTTGCTTTATTGTAGCCTATCCCGTCATCTTCAATGCTGATCAACAATGTTTTTTCATTCATTTTTTTGAAATAAATGTACAAATTACCGTGTTCATGTTTGGGCAAAATTCCGTGTATTATTGAATTCTCTGCGTAGGGCTGAATGATCATGTTGGGGATCTTAATTTCATAGGTATTAATACCGGGATCAACCACAATATGGAAATCGAACTTTCCTTTAAAGCGTTCTTTCTCAAGGTCGAGGTAATAATTTAAACGGGTCAGCTCCTCGTGTAAGGCAATATCGCCCTGTGCGGCTTTTTCAATGATCATACGAATAAGCCTTGAAAATTTCGCCAGGTATTCGCTTGCTTTTAAAGAGTCGTTGGCATTAATGTAATTTTGAATGGAAGTTAACGAGTTAAAAATAAAATGAGGGCTCATTAAGGAATTCATCGCTTGGTGTTTCAATAAATTTACCTGGCGTTCTTCTTTTACTCGCCTTGTTGCTTTTACGCGAACACGTTTTATCCACAGTAAAGAGAGGCCTGAAATAACTATTAGAGAGCCTAACACAATAACAATAACAAACCATTTACTTTCATTAAAAGGAATCGCTTTTTTTATGGTAATGCTTACAGGGTTCGACCAGTTAATGTTGTCGTAAGAGCAAATAATTTGAACCTTGTGTGTGCCGCCGCTAATAGAGGTTAGCCTTAAATTAGTATTGTCGAGCGGCAGATACCTCGATTTATCGAATTTATACCGGTAGTATTGTTTATTTGGTTTTACAAATAAGGGGCTCGAAAAATTTATGATCACATCCGATTCTGAGCTGCTCAGGATTAATTGATTGTTGATCATATCAACGTCTTTTTCTTCAACGCTTACTGTTGTAATAAATAGTTTATTGGCTATTCTAGACTGTTTTAAAAGATCGGTTATGGAACAAATAGTAATACCTTTATTGGTGCCAATGCAGCAATTATCGCCATTAAACACAATATCGTTAATGCTGTTAGATAATAAGCCGTTTGATTTATTGTAAATAACAATAGGGCGCATCTTTTCGTCGCAAATGAACAAGCCGTCGAGCGTGGCGATCCATACTCTATGCTGATAGAATTTTATTTTTTTTACGGCGGTTAATCTCAGCTCGCCTATTTGTTGAATAAGTGTTGAATCTTCCAGAACGGTAATACCGTTTTCATGAGCTAAATATGTTTTGCCCTCATTTACTTCAATATCATTAATGGCGTAGTTGAATAATTCATTTTTATAATTTGTATACGTTTTATTTTTAAAAGAATAAACCGATAATCCATCGGACGTTCCAACGAATAAGGAATTTTCGGTTTCATATAATGCTTTTATTTTTGTGCGGTAATCCTCAAAAGATATCAATGTATCGAGTGTGTTTATTTTATCGGGATCGTAATTTTTGTTGATATATAAATTCCCTATACCGTCAGCTATATAAGCATTATGGGTGTGTTTACTGTAGCTGAATAAACGAGAAACAACCGGTAAAAAGTGGTAGAGTTCGTTACCGATCATAAAAGGGCGCTTAACGGCGTTAATTGAGTTGATTTTAGAATACACTACCGTTTTATTAATAGGGTTGAGGGTATATATAGATTCAAAAAACAATTCATCAGGTTTTACGACTACCTGTGTGTTGCCGGTATTATAGTCGTAAATAAAAAGACCGTTATTTGTGCCTACAGCAATGTTATTATCCATAAATGAAGCACAGTTTACCGGTAAAATTTTCCGGTCGGATGTAAAGGAAATGTTTTGCAGCTGCGGGTTTTGAATAAAGTAAATACCGTCATTAAATGTCCCGATCCATATATTATCGTCTGAATCCTTATAAATGCAGTTGATCACCACTTTGTCAATCCCAAGCATATCAAATGCATCATAGGTAATATTGTTTTCAATAAAATATAGATTGTCATCCGGGTTATTGGTAAACCAGATGCGGTTGTATTTATCTACAATGAGTTTGCTCACTCGTGCCGTATTATTAGCCGAGAAAAAATTACTCGTTTTTTGTGTTTTAACAGGAATTACTTTTTGAACCGTGGTGCTGTTAAGACATATAATAGAGTTGTCGCTTCCTAAATAAATAATGCCGGCAGTATCCTGTGCAATGGAGTAAACGGGGAATGGCTTTTTAAAAGGAATTTTTATTTGCCTTCCGTTCTCAAATTTATATAGTCCGTCTGAACGGCCC
>JBBRHI010000268.1:0-4832 GCA_038222995.1 Bacteroidia bacterium
TGTGGTACAACAATGCCGGCGGCACAGGCACTGCTTTAGGAAGCGGGAGCACTTTCAGCACACCTACGCTTACATCCAACACAACGTTTTACGCGGTAAATACCATTACGCAAACTCCTATTTTCGGCGCCCCTGCTACTAATACCGTATTCGGCGGCGGTTCTAACTTTAACGGAAGCACTACGAGGTATTTAATTTTTGATGTAATGCAGGCCTGTATTTTAAAAACCGTAAAAGTAGTTGCTAATTCAGCGGGAAACAGGGTTATTGAATTACGAAATTCGACGGGCACCGTGTTACAAACCATTACTGTTAATATTGCGGCCGGCGCTCAAACAGTGGCTTTAAACTTCAGCTTAACTCCCGGCACAAATTATCAATTAGGTACAGGCGGCACCTTAGTGGATATGTGGAGAAATAATACCGGCTCAGGTTATCCGTATAACATTGGCGGTTTGGTAAATATTACCACTGCTGATGCGGGAAGCAGCTTCTATTATTATTTTTACAACTGGCAGGTTCAAAAAGCCGATTGTCAAGCTCCCGGAGTAGCTGTTACGGCATCCGTTAATATTTGTACAGGCTTAAATGAAGCTGCGGCAGAAAGTAGGATTCAATTATACCCAAATCCCGCCGGTGATCGGTTAACAGTTGCATTAACAGAGGATTTTGCTAAAACAGTTTCAAGCATTGAGCTGTATGATGCCTTAGGTAAAAATGTAAAAACGATCTCTGTTTCTTCTGAACAAACCCAAGTGGATGTGTCAGACGTTGCGAGAGGCGTTTATACCTGTCGGTTCATTAACAGATCAAACCAAACCATTGTAAAACGTTTTGTAAAAGAGTAATAAGTTATTTAAATCCACTTAAATAATTTTTTAAGGGTCTTTAATTTATCTTTATAAGGAGCATACCTCAGGGGAACGTCTAACCACGTTCCTCTTTTTGTAATTGATTTTTTATGAGAAAACGTATCGAAACTGCTTTGCCCGTGATAAGCACCCATGCCACTGTGCCCCACGCCGCCAAAAGGCATGTTACGATTGGCTATGTGAATAACGGTATCGTTTATGCAACCTCCTCCGAAAGAAAAATTTTCCAACATGAAATCTGAAAAACGTTCGCTTTTAGTAAATACATATAATGACAAGGGTTTTTCATAACTGCCGATGATCGTTTGTAATTCCGGTTCGTTTTGATAGGAAATAATGGGAAGTAAAGGGCCGAAGATCTCATTTTGCATAAGTTCACTTTTAAGATCGGGCTCATCGATAAGGGTAGGGTCTATGTAAAGATTATCTTTATGATAGGTGCCGCCAAAAATAACGGTTTTGGGATCTACATAGTTTACCAGTCGTTCCCAGTTTTTTGTATTAATGATCCTCGCAAAGTCGGGCGATGCAGACATATCACTGCCATAAGCTTTTGTAATTTCAACTTTGAGTGCTTGTATTAAATGGTGTTTTATGCTTTTATGGACCAATATATAATCGGGTGCAATGCAGGTTTGTCCCGCATTAATAAATTTACCCCATACAATGCGCTTGGCTGTTAAAGCTATATCAGCGCTCTGCTCCACAATGCAAGGACTTTTGCCCCCAAGCTCCAGCGTTACAGGCGTCAAATAGTCTGCTGCCGCTTTAGCAACCATTTTCCCTACAGGCACACTTCCGGTAAAAAATATATAATCCCAACGGCGACTCAGTAATTTGGTCGATTTTTCTACCCCGCCTTCTTCTACACTAACATGATCTTTATTAAATGACTCTGTTATTATTTTAGAAAGAATGGCGGAGGTATGCGGCGTTAATTCGGATGGTTTTAATACAACACTGTTCCCTGCAGATACTGCGGCTACTAAAGGACATATAGCTAATTGAAACGGGTAATTCCACGGAGCAATAATTAATACTTTGCCGTAAGGTTCGCTATAAATATAATCGCTCGACGGAAAATTTAATAAAGCCGCCTTCACTTTTTTTGGTTTTGCAAGCGCATCTATTTTTGAGATGGTTTTTTTCAAATCGCCTATCACATAAGATGTTTCTGTGATGACTGATTCAAATGCCGGTTTTTTAAAATCATCGTATAAAGCTTTAACGATCTCTTCTTCATATTTTATAATTGTGTTTAATAATTTTTCCAGGGCTTCTTTGCGTTGCGCGGTATTGTGTGAGAAATGTATCATTACGTTTAGTTTAACAGTATATACAAATATAGATGCCATAAGGGACACTATTCTACATCATTTTTATACTTAAGTTAAATTATAGAAGTATTTCTACAATAACTCTTTAAAAAATGCGTTTAATGCATGGCATGTTATTATAAATAATTAGTCAATGAATGATATCTTAATTTTGCATTCATAACCTGCAAAACCAAAGAGCTTCACTTTTAATTTACTGATACTAAGTCAGAGTTAAGTTAAATCATTCACAAAATAAAGGCTCCGTTAAGGAGCCTTTTTTATTTTTTTTAATGCTTTTAATTAGAAGCGAGTTGAATTTCTTTACTTACTTTTTTTAAAGCCCTAAACGTTTCTTCTTGTTTAGTTAAAGCACTTATTTCTTTTTCTTCCGCGTTGCTCATTTCTCCCAGCTTTGCAGCCTCTGTAAATTGTGCATTTGCTTCTTCTCTCATTTCTTTCCCTAAACGAAATACATTATCAGCTTCATCACTTAGTTGTTGTGCGTGTTGGGTCAATGCTTCATTATCAATAGCTTTGATAAGGGTTTCAATAAGGTTTTTATTAGCGTAAAAAGTCTCCGTAGTAGTTTTATAGGTTGCCAAAGAAATATCTATTTGTTTGGAAATATATTGTTTTTCCATTAGAAAAGCCTCGTTGAGCAAGGCTGTTTTTTCGTTTTCTTTAGCGGTAATTGCTGCTTCCTTTAATTCGGCCATTGTGTTTTTAAGCTCTGATGCTTGTTTAATAAGCTCCGTTAATTGACTGTTTTTTGTATAAGTAATAGGTGTAATAGTTTCTTGCTTGGAAATAATGGAGGCGTTTCCGAATTCAATATTGTTTTTAGGTAACACTAACGGCACATGATGATTTAATAGAGTAATAGCTTGTTGTTGTTTAGTTAAAGCCAGTAACTCTTTTTCTTCGGCATTACTCATTTCAGCTAATCTGGCTTCCAAAGTTAATTGGGCATCTGCTTCTTCACGCATTTCTTTTGCCATTTTCACGGCATCTTCCGCTTCGCTGCTTAATACTTCTGTTTTTTGAATAACGATCGGTTTATACTCAGGTCTTTTCAATAACCCGTTAATAGTAGTTTTGTTGAGGTCAAATTTTTCGTAGGCTAATTTTGCTTTTAGTTGAGAAATTTCAATTTGTTTTAAGATAAATTTTTGTTGAACGGAGCTTACTTCTGCTTTTAATTTTTGTTCCGCATCTTTTAAGTCATTTGCTTCTTTAATAATGCTTTCTATATTTTGATCAGTTACCGAAGTTGCGGTTATTTTTAAGTCCTTAGGTAATGAAGGACTTGATCCCGTAATATTCATTCTGATTTTAAGAGTTTGGTTGTCTTGTGTTTGGCCGTTTACCATTACCTGAATGGTAAGAGCCAACAATGTTAGGGTGTAGGCAGTTGTTTTCATAAGATGTGAGGTTTAAGGAGTGTGTGTTTTTCATTTTATTTTTTTTGATGTTTAATAATGCGCATGTACTTTTTAAGGCCCTGAATTTCCCCTCTCTTGCTTATTTAGCAAGGGTTTCGGGTAGTTTTGGTTTAGTTTCTTTTTTGTACGTTAATAATTTTATAAGGTTCGCTTATTAGAGCGTATCTTATTAACCTTACCACGTGTATTGTTATGCGCGCATAGTAATAGCAAGGGTGTTATGAGTTTGATGTTTGGGAAAATATTTTTATTTTTTTTATCATTTGCCGGCATTAAAATAGATTGATCACAATGAACCTTAAAACTAACGATTATGAAAAATGATACACTCCCGGGAAAAGAAGAAATGGATACATTAGTGGAATGTATGAATGTATTGAGAGAAAGAGGTTACTCTCATAGTTTTATTGCTACTAAAGAAGATACTATTTTAGACGATCTTAAAAAAGAATATAAACCCGAAGAAGTTAAAATAAGCTCGTTTTACCGTTTTGAAGGTGAATCTGATCCGGGCGACAACTCTATACTCTATGCTATAGAAACAAATACGGGAGAAAAAGGAGTAATTGTTAATTCATACGGGCCTACCTCTGATACTAAAGTGACGAAGTTTATAGAAAAAGTAGAAGATATTCATAAAAAAGAACATTTTTAGATTTAAAGTGTTAGTGAGTTGGTGGAATTTTTTCCACGAATTATAAGAACTAATTCTATTTTTATATAATAGATGTTAGCTTTTATAAAAACCGGTAATCATGATCTCAGTAAATTATAATCAAAATGAACCTTACATCTTAATGGCCGATGATGACGAGGATGATGGTTTATTTATGATAGCTGCTTTTAGAGCTGTTGGTTTAATTGGGGCTATTAAAAGGGTAAATAACGGCGTTGAACTCATTGTTTTCCTGAAAGATATTATCAGCCATAATTTGGTATTACCGGCTTTAATTATTTTGGATCTTAATATGCCTCAAAAAAACGGAAAAGATGTATTGAAAATAATTAAAAGTGATGCAGGGCTTAAACAAATTCCTATTATTATTTACAGTACAAGTAGCACAACCTCCGATATGTTGGAAAGTTATAAGTTGGGAGTTAACGGCTATGTTGTAAAACCGAGCAGCTATAAAGAGATTGAGGTGATAGCTGCAAAAATCAAAAAATTCTTTATTGATACGACCAATAACAATTCAGAG
>JBBRHI010000269.1:0-4831 GCA_038222995.1 Bacteroidia bacterium
GGTAAATTTCGTAACCTCCAACCTGTTTTTCATTCCAGTAATTAAGTTTTTGGATCTGCTTAAGGTCCACGAAAACAAGGTTCTTGTCAAAATCAGAAAAGCCCGTGTTGAAAATTCCTTTCACATAAAAATCTTTTACACGTGGCTCATAATCAATATAATTTTGTCCGCTAAAGGTGGTGTCGGCCAGTTTTTTCTTACTCATAAAATAAACCAATAACTTTTGGTTTATTTTTAAATTAAGCTTCGACGCGATGGCTTGTGAAATAAAAATATCTTTACTCACCTCTTTATCATTTATACTTAATACATTTCCTTCTGCCAGGTAAGGTTTTAAGTAGCTCCAGTCGTAATCAAATGAAACTCCTTTTAAAACAATGCCTTCATTTTCTGTTTTTGTTTTTAAAATACCGTTCTTTGTAGCAAAGGCCTGTATGTGTTTTACATTGGGTGTTGCAGAAATATTTTTTAAAAGGGCTTCACTTACTGTAATGGGGTTTGGTTCCTGCGATTGGTTTTCGTCGTAATCATTAATTTGTAAATGCGCTGTAAAGGTTGTTATTTTATGAATGATCTGTTGCTGAAACCCTGTAATAACAGCCATGGTAATAATCATAACGGCAACACCCAGTGCAATGCCTGTAATGCCTATTTTTACAATAGGGCTCGACATATTATTCTTAACACTATTTTTATTTAGGATGCGACCGGCTATGTAGTTCGAAAAGTTCAAATGCCTATATTTACATTGTAAATCTAAACTATTATATGCGATTTTATTTCTTTTTATGCCTATTTTTTTTTAGCGGGGTAGTTTCTTTTTCGCAGGAAGTTATTCAAACATATACTTCCATAACAACAGGTGCGCAACAAACAGAGCTTTACATTCCTAAACTTATTAATAAAAAAGTGGCTATCGTTACCAATGCCTCAGGTATAATAGGTGCCAAACATTTGGTGGATACGCTTTTAAAACATCACATAAAAATCGTAAAAATATTCGGGCCCGAACACGGCTTCAGAGGCATGGCTGATGCAGGAGAAAAAGTGAAAAGCGGGAAAGATCACATTACGGGCATAACGGTTGTATCTTTATACGGTTCGCATAAAAAACCAACCAAAGAAGACCTTGCAGGAGTTGATATTGTAGTATATGATATACAGGATGTAGGTGTGAGATTTTATACTTACATCTCAACCATGAGTTACGTGATGGAAGCCTGCGCTGAAAACAATAAAGAGCTCTTTATACTCGACAGGCCTAACCCTAACGGATTTTATATTGACGGGCCCGTAATGACTGATGCGTATAAATCATTTTTGGGATTACATAACGTACCTATTGTGTATGGTATGACCTGCGGCGAATATGCACAGATGGTTAACGGGGAAGGTTGGCTGAAAAATAAAATAAAATGCAAGTTGTTTGTTATTCCGCTTAAAAATTATGACAGAACAAAGTTTGTTTCGGGTTTGCCTGTTAAGCCTTCTCCTAACTTGCCAAACGATACCGCCATATTACTATACCCGAGCCTCGGTTTATTTGAAGGAACCATTGTAAGTTTAGGAAGAGGGACTGATGCTCCTTTTCAATATATCGGAAATCCGTATGCAGATAAAACTATATTTAACTTTACATTTACACCTAAATCAAACGCTGTTACAAAGCAGCCCAAGTACCTTGATACCTTATGTTACGGCATAAATACAAAGCGGCAGTTCGGAGCACTACTGCAAAGTAAACAAATAGATTTGTCTATGCTTAGTATGTTTTACAAGAATAGCACCGGGATGCAACCCGTTTTTTTTGATAAAAATTTCAATTACCACGCCGGTAATGAAGCATTAAAACAGCAAATCATTTCAACTATTTCTTCAAAGGATATTAGAAAATCGTGGGAACCGGCATTGGAAGTATTTAAACAGATTCGAAAAAAATATTTGATTTACAAAGATTTTTAGTTATTAACTAATAGCCTTATGAGGGCTTTCGAGAAAAAGTTCGAATCCCTGTTTACCGGCAAAAAAATCTTTTACGAAGAGAGAACCATAATTAGTTCACGAAATTGAAATAAATTCATACTTTTGCGCCACAAATTAGGAGAGGTGTCAGAGTGGTCGAACGAGCAAGCCTGGAAAGTTTGTATACGGGTAACTGTATCGCGGGTTCGAATCCCGCCCTCTCCGCATAATTGCTTTTAAAAGCCCTGTTAGTACAGGGCTTTTTTAGTGTTGGGGGCAAGCTTGGGGTCAAAAATTCATTTACTTGTTTTTTCCTGTTGATAACTTTAAATATGACACCTAGTTTAGTTTAAACCAAACAAAGCCTCATATGGCTTTTACTTGGCTTAAACTAATAATAAAACCGTGTAAACCCATTCAGGATAAATTACTAACACTGTCAACTTATTTCAGGACGATACAATTTACAAATGCAATACATTGGGGAGTAGTTGCGGAGGTATTGGGGAGCGATGTGTTAACTTCGACAAAGCATGTGTTTCTTTCGAGGAGTATTTAACAATAATTGTTTTACTGAGCCTTACCTTGTGTTAAGTCTTCTTTTATAAGTTTTAAAGCCAAATCTTTTACTTCTTGTTTAAGTATTCCTTGACTGTTATACATTCCAGTAATACCTCCAAATAATGCTGTCTCCGGAGCACACATATAATTTTGAGTATTACCGTCACGCCAAATACGAACAAAACTTGGATTTTCGCAACTAGCCCTCAAGTCATCACTATAAGCTTCTTCAATTTTATCATGAAAAGTGATTTCGTTGGGTGAAATAAATGCATATGCATTAAAGTGTTCGGAATTATAAAAGGTCCAAAGAAACTTTTTTAGTGCGTAGTGTTTCTTTTTATAATTGGAAGAAATAATTAAAACAATCGTTAGATTTCATTTTTACATTCTAACGTTTATTGTAAGCCGGTTTTATGATATCATAAAAACTATTGGCATAATTATTATTCAATGATCAGTTTTTGTGTTTTTACCGTGTTACCTTTATTCAATACCTTAACAAAATAAATACCGGATGGTAAGTTACTGATATCATCATCAAACGAAGAGCCGTTGAATGACTTGCTATCCACCTCCTTGCCCATTAAATCGAGTAATTTTACGGTATACGCCGAAAAAATGGAAGCGTCTATTTTCAATAGGTCTTTAGTGGGATTTGGGTAGATATTAAAAGTCATATCGCTTATTTCTTTTAGTCCTGTAGCGGCAGATTTTATATAGATAGTAGCAGGTTTTGGATTTACCGCTATTTGGTTTTCATTGTAGTCAATCAGCTTAACATTACTAATGGTAAAAGTTGTAGGGGTGATGCTTGATGGAGAGTTAGCTGATGATTTAAAAACTATTTCCCCGATTTTACCGTTACCGGAAACAGTAGTTTGATTTATTCTTACAATGGCAGTTTCGTATGTGCCGGCTGAAGTATTTTTTAAGCCGACAGAAATTACATTTGTATTTTGAATTCCCATCCAGCTTTGGGCCGTATTTATTCCAAATGAGCTTCCGGTAATTAGTGAGGAGTTATAATGCACCGTAAAAGCAACTCCGTAAACGTTATGTAATGTATTTGTTGCATCACCAAGCATAATGCTCATTTTAGAACTTGCGCCGGCCATAATGGTATCGTTGGCAGGTTGTAAGTATAGATCGGGTAAACCGCTAACTGTATTTGTTGCTGCAAACCTGCTGGCAGGCCTTGTTAAATTAAAATTTTGAATAACAGCCAGTGTATCACTTAAGCTGATACTACCGTTACCGTCTGCATCTATGTGCTTATAATTAGCTCCTGATACTAAAGACTGAGGCCAATTTTGAGAGGGTTGGCCTACCCAATTTAAGGATGAATGTATTCTTGAAGTACCTGTAACGCCTGCACCGATACCGATTGATAAAATATCCAAATTATTTGCAGTCAGGTCATCATTTGCATCTCCCGGCCAAACCAAATCACAGGAATCGGAAAAGAACAAGGTTTGAGTAACGATACAACCGTAAACAGTATCGGTTGCCGTTACCGTATAAGCACCTGCGGGTATATTTAATAAGGCTTGAGTAGTATAAGTTTGTGAGGCTGACTGTGTATTATAAGAACACCCGGCGGCGGCAGTAGAAAATGTAAGCGCACCATTGCTTTGGCCGCAGGAAGGAAATGACAGGTAGTTGGTAGTTAGTACAGGATTATTGAATATGGTGATAGAAGCCGAACGCGTTGCAATACATCCATTTGCATCATTTACAACAACACTGTAAGTTGTAGTTACTGAAGGGGTCACCAAAGCACAATTTGTAAAAGCAGGGCTGTAGGTATAGGTATAAGGAAAAGTTCCACCTGCACCGGAGGCACAGATATTTATTGTTTGGCCTTGACAGATATACGGATTATTTGCAACAACGATTAAAGCGGAAGGCGAGGATATGAAGATATTTGCGGTCGAACTTCCGCTACCGTCTGTAGCTGTGCAAGTGTAGAAGCCGGCGCATAAATTTGAAACAACAGGGCCTATACTTCCATTTGACCATGCGTAACTAACCGGCCCTACCGCACCGGTGGATGATACGGTGGAGGTTCCGTTACATAATCCAAAGCATGTTACATTTGTTGTTGTAAAACTTAAACTAAGTTGACCATATCCAAATACAGAAAGTAATGTAAAAGAAAAAAAGAGGAGTAATTTTGTTTTCATATAAAATATGTTTTTAGAAAGTTATGAATTTTAGTTTAATAACCCGTAAATTAAACCAGATAATTAAGTAGATAATACATTTAATTATAACAAAAAGGCAATTTTCCAATAAATACCATAAA
>JBBRHI010000270.1:0-4830 GCA_038222995.1 Bacteroidia bacterium
AAAATAGGACAACCAAGGCTTGCCAGTTGTACCCTTATTTGGTGAAACTTGCCGGTGTGCAACCGAATGTTCCATAATGTATATATACCTTGACGTGTCGTTGTATACTCTAATTTTACTTTTTCGGCATAGCCGGTTCCTTCGGGTACTAATATGCCTTTCTTTTTCTCCTTGCGGTGCCAGTGTTCTAATACACCGGTCTTTAGTTCAGGAGCATTTAAGGTAAGTGCCGTATAAAATTTAGAAACTTTACGTTGAGCAAACTGCTCGCTTAAATTTTTTAAATATTCTTTTTTCTTGGTAAATAATACAACTCCGCTTACGGGCCTGTCGAGCCTGTGCAAATGTTGTGCATAAGGTGCTTTTTCGCCGGTAGTCTCTTTTAAATAGTGTTTAACCTGCTGCCGTAAATTCGGGAAATTATTCCGGTCCGGTTCTACCATTAAGCCGGCGGGCTTGTTACACACAAGTAAAACATCGTCTTCATATATAATAATGGGATATGGCATTAATGGTTTAAAGATACTAGTTTTTGATAACCTGAAATTTAAAATAAATCCTTCTTTAACGGTTTAAGCAGATAACAAATGCCCACGGTTAGCCGTAGGTGTTTTTGTGGTTGTAATTTTATATTTTTGAATTTATAAACCGGCTGCAATGAATTCAGTAACATCTGCCATAAAAATATTGATCGTCGATGATGATAAAGACGATCAGTTTATGTTGAAAAAAATCTTTAACACACTTATTCCTTCGGCCGAATTAATACCGGCGTATAACGGAGCAGAGTGCATAACTTACCTTGAAGAAAATTGCACCGAACTCCCGGTTTTAATAACTATGGACCTTAACATGCCTTTAATAAACGGGATTGAAGCAACTGCAAAAATAAAACAAGACGAGCGGTTCTGCCACATCCCTTTGGTCGTATTAACAACAAGCGATAGAGGCAACGATAAAGAGCAGGTAATGAGCAACGGAGCCAACGATTTTTTCACCAAACCGGTTATGTATGAAGAATTACAGGTTACTTTAGAATACATTGCCGGTAGATGGCTTGGAATAACCGCTTTGTAAAAAAAGGATTTATATTTTTTAAGATACACTCTTGTTTTAAAGTAAAAAAAGAGCCTCTCATTCTTGAAGGCTTCACCTCTTTTTAAAGAAAAGAAAGAGAACATAAATAATAAGACCAATCAGTTAAGGTGAAATGCTACAAAATATAGCAACGGGATGTTGTTATATGTAGTAATTTTATTAAGAGATATTTGTTAATTAAATTTTAATAACATGAATGCTAAACACCACCCTTCCGCAAGCGCTAAAGATCCCCAATTGTCTTTATTCCCTGACCCTGTAAAGGAAACACCGGAACCCTTAACGGATACGGTACATCAGTATTTTTTTATTATTTCCCCGCCCGATGCCGTTAAAAGCAAAGTGAGGTCCTTAAAATATAAATTAAATACGGCGGTAGGTTTAAGTAACTATAACATGCAATCGGTTCCTCATATTTCATTAATGTCGTTTCATACCATGTGGCCTGTTAACGACCGCTTTATGGGTGTGATCCAACAACTGTTTTCAAGTATACGGTCTTTTGAGGTAAAGCTGCACGGCTATGAACATTTTGTGCACGGTTCCGCTTCCGATACTATTTATGTAAAGCTGTCCGACTCTGATAAGATTAAGTTGATGTACCAAGAACTGCATACCTTGCTGGGATTAAAAGTGAGGTCTTTTGTTCCGCATTTAGCCATTGCGCAAACTATACCGAGAGCTAATTTCGGGAAGAGTTTCTCTATTGTTAAAAAACATTCTTTTGATGAAGAGTTTGTTTGCGAAAAAGTAACACTGCTGGAAAGGAAACTTCAACACGGGGTAGCAGGTAAATACCGTGTATTAAAAGAAATTAAACTCGCGGCTTAATTCGGTTGCTGCGCATTAATCATTAAACAACGGGTTAATTAATTCCTGCCAGCATATAAAGCCGTGCATTTAATATGTGCAGAGAATGCTCATTTACCTTATCTACATATTCTATAAACAGTTCTTCTATAGGCATAGATACCATGGCGTTAATACGGCAGCGTTTTGCAAGTTCATCAGGTGACATGCTTTGGATAAGATCAATAATAAAAAGGTTATAATTTTTCCAGAACAGGAGTAATTTACGGCTGTTCATTTTATCGTAATGCCCGCATTTAAGCCATGTATCAGCCTCGTGAATTATTTCGGGAGAGGTTTCGCATTGCGCCTTGATCATACGTTGGTGTTGAAAAACAGCCAGGTCTACCAAATATCCCAAGGTTTCTTTTTGGTTCCACAAATATTTACCCGGTAACGCAAGCTTTGTATTGTAATCGTCTTCACTGATCTTTAAAAGATCAAAGGTACGATGCTCACAAAAATATTGAAGGTCTTTAATTTTTTGTGCAGTAGTAATATTCATAGTTTTAGTGTATTATAATGATCTGTGGTAAAGACCTGTATAATCTGTACGGCAAAAATACTTTAATTCCTGAAATTCAGCTGCATTAAAAAGTACGATTATGGGATTCCAGGAGCCTGCTTTTACTCTACTACTCGAGCGATTGGGGGTTTTAGCTTTTGGTCGGCATTTTTAGAAGCGTCAATGTGAAAAATAAGCGCTTCATCTTTTTTGTTGATTTTTTTACACCCGACACTCGCGTGCCGGTACTTGATTTTTTGCTGTGTAAATCATTGAAATCTTAATATAGTGCCCGGATTAAGAAAGGATATGCCGCGTAAATTAACTGCTTTTGTTCGAGCCCAATCGTTCCATTTCTAACACTCTTAAGTCGCCCATTAACTTTAGCCATTCATTTGATGTAAATGCCTGATGGTTTTCGGGCTTTAAACATTCTTTGTAAATAGTTAATATGTTCGCTATATCTAAGTATGCAATGGTTTCAGGTTCTTTACAAGCTTCTGCTTTTAATTCTATAGCACTTATCAGGGTTGCTTGATTTGAAGGGCCGGTAATATTAAAATAATTAAAAATACCTGTAAAATCAACTGTGTCAGAGCCTATACGGATCAAAGCAATTAAACCTTTAAGGATACATTTATATTCGTAAACACTTACTGTTTGTGATTTTCCCGGATGATTTTCGAAAAAATCCTTCAACTCCCTCACCTGTTTTTCTAATCTGTCCTGTATCATGATGTGCGTTTCGTAATTGTTTGAAGCAAGCCGTAAAAGTATACAAAATAAACACTTTGCGGCAGTATAATTTTTAAAAACTTACACGGTACACATCTTCCCGGTTGCGGGTAATGTTCAACACTTCAAAGCCGTTATCTTCCGGAATCAGTTCTTTTAAATCGAACGATGTACAGCCTTTGCTCAACCCTTCAAAGATTAGGGTAAACCCCCTGCCGTCGTTCAATGTCCACTCAGGTGCAAAGCTGATATTAAAAGCTGTAATTAATTTAGCACGCTTGCCTGTGCCGTGTTCTATTAAAAATGTAGCAGGCCAAATGCGAAACGCTACATCATCCCCTTCGCATTGGCAATGCACAATGGTTTGGCGCTCTTCCGATGCAAGAGTTTTCACTTCCCGTTTGGTGATCGTTTGTTCGATTGATTCATTCATATAAATTCATATTTTAAATTCCACACATTCAGGCATCAAATTTTAATACCGTAAATAAAAATAAATAATTCACACTTAAAACATAAAGTTATGAAAGACAAAAATGTAATAGGAGCTCTTTTACTCGGCTTAGCAGCCGGAGCAGCAATAGGTATATTAATGGCACCTGACAAGGGAAGCGAAACCCGTAAAAAATTAATGGGCGCTGCTAAAGACCTTGGCGGTAAAGTAGATCTTGATGCCTGGAAAGAAAAACTGGCCGGTTTTATGGGCAAAGAAGACGAAAAAGAGACGGAAGACCACAAAGACTTCATGGAAAATGTGCACTCCGTGTCTAACCCGGCTTAATGTTTACAAACAAAACAACAAAATAAAAGCTTTGGTTGCCATGCAATTGAAGCTTTTATTCCTCACAACGGAGTATATGTATACATATCAGTCCGCTCTCAATTTCCCCGTTATTCAATTAGTGAATTAGGTTAAGGGTACTTTACCCGATAGCATTATTTTCTTTAGAACACGTTTGTTTGTAAAATGCAATTCTAAAAGTTAGGATTTCCGTAAAATCTCCAAAACTATTAACAATCCATTTGTTTCTGTTAAAAATTAAATCGCGGGGCAGCACGCGGATATTGTATCTTAGCCCACTGATTATGGCAAAAACAACGGAGGTTAAGGAAACCCCTTTAATGAAACAATACAACGACATCAAAGGAAAATACCCGGATGCCATTTTACTGTTTCGCGTGGGCGATTTTTACGAAACCTTTGGGGAAGATGCCGTTAAAGCATCTCAGATACTGGGAATTACCTTAACCAAACGTGCTAACGGTTCAGCCACTTACATTGAGTTGGCAGGCTTTCCGTACCACAGCGTTGATACCTATTTACCTAAGCTCGTACGCGCCGGTTACAGGGTAGCTATTTGCGATCAGTTAGAAGACCCTAAACTGACAAAGAGTATTGTGAAGCGCGGCGTAACCGAACTGGTAACGCCCGGTGTAAGCTTTAACGACAAAGTACTGGAGCACCGCAGCAATAATTTTTTAGCGAGTATCCATATTGAAAAAGACAAAGCCGGGGCATCATTCCTGGATGTGTCTACAGGCGAATTTTTAGTAGCGGAAGGCTCTTTAACCTATATCGAAAAACTCATTCAAAGCTTTAAGCCCAATGAGATCTTATTCGAAAAAAATAACCGTCAAACGCT
>JBBRHI010000271.1:0-4821 GCA_038222995.1 Bacteroidia bacterium
AATAATGCATTAAAAAAGAACCGGCGGATATTAGAAGACCTATTGCCGCCATCAGAAGAAATGGCCAAAGCCAATAGAGAAAAACTGCAGGCCAAAGGATTTAATTTTAAATACATCACTCATACCTATGCCAACAAAAAAGGCAATGTTTACTTCTTTTGTTATGAATATGGTTATTTGCCGCTTGAAAAAGATTGGTATTTGATTGTGAAAAGAAAAGAATAGGAGAGAGTTGTAATTATATTTTCGATAAATATGGGGACTAATTTCCGGCTCAAAAAAATATGCCTGATTTAAACCCTTAACTTTAACCAGCCGAAAGCTAACTATCAGTCCCCTATATTATCAGCAGGAAAATTTTAATAACCACCACATGTCTTCACTAGTACACTCTTACCAAATTGCAGAAAGCATAGACCTGAAGCAGTTTAAAACAGCCTTTACTGCAGCAATTTATCAGGCAGATAACGATGAGTTATTTTATGAAATTGAAGAAGATAAATTACTTTACGTTTTTAAATATGGCATTGTTTGTTTTTGTAATTACAATGAAACAGAGATGACCTCTTTCATACAATTAATTAAGCCTTATTGTAAAAACCTGTTAGATGAAAGACTGAGCGAAGAGTTTGAAATAGAAACGAATAGTGCCCGGATGAAATTTGGATACAACAAGATAGAGATTGTAAATCCGGATACAGAAATGCTTCGTTTAATAATGCTCAATGTGTCTCTATCGGTAGCACTCGATCATTACTCAAGGCAAACAGATATTTTGCTGGAAGAAACCAACCGGCATACACAAAAGCTGGAGTTTAAAGGAAGTCTTGATTTATCCGGCATCAATCTAAAAAAATACATTGGCCGTACACTTAACCTCAAAAATCGAATTGCGGAGAATCTCTACATATTCGATTCTCCGGAAGAAACCTGGGAAGACGAAAACCTGAACAAATTAGATATCGGCCTTAAAAAAACCTTCGATTTACAAACAAGGTTCAGAGATATACAGGAAGGCTTGCAAATTGTAAAAGAAAACCTGGAGCTTTTTAAAGACTTACTACAGTACCGGAACAGTACCCAGTTGGAGTGGATAATTATCATTCTTATTTTAGTAGAAGTAATTAATATTTTTATTGAAAAGATTTCTCATTAACCTTCGTTATATAAAATTCTCCCAAACAATCATTCGTTTAAAAAAAGTATTACGCTTCCTTATTTATTCTATAGCGATACAAAACCTGTTACACATTTATACCGCCTATAAAAAATGCTGTATTTTGCAATACATTAATAGAAGCATAAATTAGAACAATATTTTTTTTATGAACCCAACAGCATTATTACTATTAAACTTTTGTGGCGTCGCACTCTTGTACTTTTGGTTCAACATTTAGCAAAGTACATCAACCATACTAAATCACTACACATTAATAACCTACATACATCAACAAAACCTCTCACCATTTAAAATGAAAAAGCTATTAAAATTTATCCTCCGTATTTGTCTTTTTTTATTTGTATTTATTAGCATAATTACCGCTTTTCATGCTTATAAGTTTACTCATTTTTATGGTATTGGGCAGGTTGTTATCAAAAAAAATGCGGATAAAACAGGTTGGGATAAAACCAAGGAAATCCTCTTTGGTATCAACTCCATTAAGCAAAAAAATATTGCAGCCGACTCTGCATTTGAAACAGTTTACATCACTACCAAAGACAATATTAAACTGCAGGGATGGTATATAAAAACCAACAATGCGCCCAAAGGAACGGTAATACTTTTTCATGGCCATGGAAATAAAAAATCATCGGTGCTAGAAGAGGCAGCTGGCTTTAGACAAATGGGCTATAATACATTTCTACTCGATTTTAGGGCACACGGAAGCAGCGGAGGAAATACTACAACAATAGGTTATTACGAAACGGAGGATGTAAAACTGGCGTATGATTTTATAAAAGATAAAGGGGAGAAAAATATTGTATTGTGGGGTATATCAATGGGTGCAGCTGCCATTGCAAAAGCAATGAATGATTATCCTTTGCAACCTTCGAAAGTAATTTTAGAGATGCCCTTTGCATCAATCTTGCAGGCTGCAGAAGGCAGGATAAAAATGATGGGCTTACCAGGGGAGCCATTGGCAACTTTCATTACTTTTTGGGGTGGAACATTGCATGGTTTTTGGGCCTTTAATATGAAGCCCTCAGAATATGTAAAGAAAATAACTGTACCAACTTTATTGCAATGGGGCAGAAAAGACCCTAGAGTACAACAGATTGAAACCGATGCCATTTATAACAACCTGCCCGCTAAAAAAGAGTTGGTAGTTTATGAAACCGCCGGCCACGAATCTTTATGTGAGAAAGAGCATGCAAAATGGATGACAACAGTTAGCAATTTTTTAGCAAATTAATATTAATTGATGCACCCTAAAAACATCTCTATTAATGATTACTCTTATCATTTACCAGATGAGAGGATTGCTGCATTTCCTTTAAAAGAAAGAGATGCATCTAAATTATTAGTTTATAAAGAAGGGATAATTGAAGAAGATATTTATAAAAATATTGCGCAATATATCCCTGATAATAGTCTGCTGGTTTTTAACAATACGAAAGTAATACAAGCCCGTATTTTGTTTAAAAAACAAACCGGCGGGACGATAGAAATTTTTTGCCTGGAGCCTTACGAAACTAACAATGAGTACAGTATTGTGATGGGTAAAAAAGTATCTGTAAGATGGAAATGTATGATTGGCGGCGCTGGTAAATGGAAAGCTGGTAGTTTGCAAAAAGAAATAACAGCATATCAAAATCCTTTAGAAAACTTAGCGGTAACACTTACTGCAAGCCTGGTTGAAAAACTATCGGATGCTTATGTAATAGAACTATCGTGGCAACCCAACGAGTACAGTTTTGCTGAAGTGCTGGGGATATTTGGGGATATTCCATTGCCGCCCTACATAAAAAGAAAACCGGAAACAACCGATAAAGACCGCTATCAAACTATTTATGCAAAATACGAAGGAAGTGTAGCAGCACCAACCGCAGGACTCCATTTTACTTCAGCGATTTTTGAATCATTTCAAAAAAAGCATATTGCAAAGGCATATGTTACCCTTCATGTAGGGGCAGGTACTTTTAAGCCAGTAAAAGCCAGCAACATGCATGGTCACGAAATGCACAGCGAGTGGATGGACGTTTCCATCGAAACGATTGAGCAGTTCATCAGCCATGCATTTACAAACATAATTGCAGTAGGTACCACTTCCTTGCGTACCATTGAAAGTCTTTACTGGATGGGGGTAAAAACTATTCTTTACCCTGAAATCAACTCGGCTCAGTTACAAATTTATCAATGGGATGTGTATGAGGCACCTTTGAGCGAAACGAATATTAGCAGTGCAGAAGCGTTGAAGGCTTTGCTGCAATGGATGAAAAAAAACAAGCAACATCGGGTACTGACTCCTACTCAAATTTTAATTGCTCCGGGATATCAATTTAAAATTGCCAAGGCCATTATCACCAATTTTCATCAGCCACAATCTACCCTGTTATTATTGGTAGCGGCTATTGCAGGAAATGATTGGAGGAAGCTGTACGACTACGCTATGGAAAACGATTTCCGCTTTTTGAGTTATGGAGATGGTAGTTTAATTTTTATTCCTGATGCCCCATCCCCTAAAGAGGTGACAAGATTTGGTTAAAATAGAGTTGCCCTCTATTTCACCAACACAACCACAAGGATACCAACTAATATCGATCGATTTAGTAGAGTCTCTTAAAAAAACATGAGCTTTTACTATTAAATCATTTAGATCGTCTACGAAATAAGCAAACCCTAACTATAACTCCCCTTTAGGGGATGGGGGCAATCCGCTTAGGGACTGGTGCTCAATATTTTTCACTGCTGTATTGTAACCACCGTACCAACCGGTATATAACTAAACAAATCTTTCATCTCTGTATATTTTACAGATACACATCCATCCGTCCAGTTATAAAAATTATCAATGGTCCACTCTTCCTCGGGCCTTGTAGCATGGATGGCAATACCGGCGCCTATTTTAGCGGTTTTTGAAATAATGCCTTTTCGTTTGCGGTCATTAAATTTTTCCAGGCTGGTTTGGTTGGGGTAGTCTAACAATAGTTCCGGCCCCCATTTATTATGAATTTTTTTTAAGATTATTTTAAAACTTCCATTAGGAGTTTTTCTATCGCCCTCTTTCATTTTATCGCCCAAATCTTTGCTGCCAAAAACAATGGGATAAGTAGCATACCAGCCTTCCTCGTCATACACTTTTAATTCGTAATCACTTTTATCAATAATAATATAGTAGGGGCTTTCTTCTACAGGTGGTAATTCCTTTTTCACTTTTACAGTAGTGGCCTTTTTAGCACTGCGCTTTTTATTGTTACCTGGTGACTTAAAAGAAGCTGTGATTATAAGGATGCCCAAACAGGCAATAAAGTAAAAAGCAACTTTTTTCATAACGGAAATTATAGAATACATTTATTCAAACGTTGTGCCATACAAAAATATTTTACCCATTGTAAAAAGCTTAACTAAAAATTAGATAAAGAGCCTCCATAATAAAGGTTAGGCATAAAAAAGCAGGCTGATTGGCCTGCTGTAGAAATTGAAATTTTAAAACGATTACCAGTTACTAAATCGAATACCCAATGTGTATGGGCGAATATCCAACCCTTTTTTATAAAAACTTGTGGGCGAATAGGAACCATACAATCTTACAGGCCCTAAGCCAATTTCACCGATATAAGAAAACTTAAATTGCTCTAAACCCAGCCCGTTCTCAACTT
>JBBRHI010000272.1:0-4817 GCA_038222995.1 Bacteroidia bacterium
GATCTTTCAATGCCGTTTATCTAAACTTGCGGTTAAGCCTTTTATTAATAAATCTGTTTATTTACGATTTAAAAGCACTTTTTTAAACGACCTTTAAGAGCAACTATTTTTAAAGTCCTTTAAAGCTTTTTATTTAAACTAGTTTTTTAAGTACTGTACAGGAAATAGTCTTTTAAGAGTAAATGTTTTCCCGAATCTTTAAGGGCTTTAATTTAAACTTGCTTTAACGACTGGAGAAAAAATAGTCCTTTAAAGAGCAACTATTTCACCGGTCTTTTTAAGCCTTTTTTATTTAAACTTGTTTTTAAGGGACCGTACAAGAAATAATCCTTTAAAGAGCAAATATTTACCCTTGTCTGTAAAGGTTTTTATTTAAACTTGCTGTTAAGGACTGGAAAAGAAATAGCCCTTTAAAGGCAAATATTTTCACCGGTCTTTAAAGGCTTTAATTTACAAATGCTCTTAAAGGAGGAAAAAACAATTGTTTCCAGTAGTAATGCTTTTTTTATTAGACTATAAATTGATTTTTTAGACTAAGATAATTCTCAAATCTTATGGCCTTTAGTCATCTAAGCCTGTCTCATTTTTAAGTTTAAGAGGCTTCCTTTTTATTATTACATGTATAAGAATTATATAAGATAAGTATAAGAACAATATAAGAATTTATCTTTTACTTAAACTTAATAATTGGTTTATTTTCACGAAAAGTATAAGAAGAATATAAGTTCTTTGTGCGGACTCTGTAAGAAAATGTTACTTTTGCTTTGACTTTTTTGAAATTACATAAAAATGAATGTATTAAGATATACGCTGGAACTTGTTGCTCTAAGCGAAAAAACAAAACCCGAGTTAATAGGAATGATCCAGAAATTGAATGTCAGAATCGAGGAATTAAATGATGCCCATACAACATTACTTAAGTCTAAAAAAGAAGGCGAAAATAAGAATGGTGAGGAAATAGCTGTACTAAAAAAAATCATAGCAAGCCAAACAGAAAGCAATAAGCAGCTGGAAGAAAAAAATAAAATACTTGGTAATAAATTAGAGATAAAGCTGGGAAACGTTTATAATGCTAAGTTGAGCTGGGTAAACAAAATAATATTTGTTCTAAAACAAGCTGCGCGCCCATTAAGATCTTCTGAGATCATAGAGACTTTGCTACTAGTAGATACAGAACTCGTTTTTAAGGACGACGCTCAAAAGAGCCTCTCTGTTCACCTTACCAAGGCATTAAAATATGGCCGGATTATCGGTAAACGTCAAAATGGACAAAATGGGTATTTGTTTTCTTTGCCGGAGGAAAGTTTATTTGTTAATAATTCGCACAATCTTTAATGATGCTTCGAGTAAGCAATGTTATAGTTTAAGCATTTTTCCTAGTTGAAATTCTACGCCATCCTTATTCTCCATCAGTGTTAAATCCTGCTGATATTTTGAATGTAATGCGTCTTCGAACCAAAACCGTAACCTGAGTCTTTTTCGGTTCGTCCATAAAAACGGATTTTTAAACTGAAGATCCAATACTGAATTCCCGGGCACAGAACCATTATCAGGCAGGAAAGCAGGGTCAAAAAATACCGTATCTATTTCCTTGTGTTTTAGCTTTTGAATATCACCTCCATAATTTATTATTTGAACGTAATGAAACTCAGCAAATTCGGCTTCGCCGCCACTACCTAACTCATACTCTACTTTCTCTATTGCCAGCCGCGGAATTTTAGAGTCGTTAATATTACTCAAAACTGCTGAGAAATGCTGCGTCTGGACATCGTTAGAGCTTTTATTTATCTTAATTAGATCAGTGAGCTGATTAACCTGGGTAACAATTAATTTATTCTGGTCAAATAACAAATTGTTTTGCTGGTGGAGTTGGTCAATTATCACTTTCAGTGTATCAATTTGATCCCGGTTATTATTAGACTCTAATGAAAGGTCATAAGATTTGATAGAGATCCAGGTTCCCCAGACTGAAAACAAGATGGATATTACCAGCGGAAGGAAAACACCAAAAACGACAAACCATTTCTTCTGTTGTCCTTGAGAGTCAAAAAATGGACCATAAATATTAAATCTGTTTTGCGGCTGGCGTGGGTTCAATGGGAAATTTGTTTTGATCTTATTCAATTATAAATATATCCAAATATTTGAAATCATGGTTATTATTCTATATCATTTATTTAACGCTGAATAACTAACCACAAATACTACATTTTATAGCCTTAAACTCGGGTAATACTGCTTAATTTTAATATGCCATTATTTAAGGCAAGTAAAATGACAGGTAGAAGATTACTCATCGAGCAAAAGCTTATCGGGCTTAATGGCGCCGCATTTCAGGAAGTAGGCGATGCTTACCTAAGTTTAAGAACCAATGATGTGGCCCATTATGGGCGACCTGGCAGCCAGGTTGGCAAACAAAAAACAGTAAAAGGTACGCCGGATGCTTTCATAAGACACACAGATGGTAGCCTTTCAGTAATAGAACACACGACTACCACGGATGGCTTGCTCAAAAAATTAAAGGCCGACATTAACAAATGCCTTGATCCTACAGTTACAAAGGTTTCGGTGAAAGATATTACTCGGATTCTTCTTTGTTTTAACTCACGTTTATCCCTCGCTCATGACTATCTGTGCAATAGATCAAATAACCATATTCCGTTTTTGAAGCGTATCTGTGCCCCGGTGGATATATTTTTTTAATGGTTATTATTTCGCTACCGGCATGCACACTGCCAAGCCCATATTTAAGCTTTTTTGCTTTTCTCTTACTCATAACGCTATATAAAAAGGCTGCCGCAACCGTTATCAATAAAAAGTTTCATAAGGTAACTCAACTGACCATTGCCCATACCCCGCATGCGTCGTAAACTTCTTTCGCCACCGCCAGCAGCATCGGCCAAGTGCCTGCAATAATTATTTTTTAAAATATGATAAAGCCGCGTTGGGAGATTGTGTTTTTCGATTGGCAGCATTAAGAATCGTTTAATAGCCGGGTTACGCTTTAAGAGTTTAATCTTCGCCTTTTGTAAAATGGTTTTTTGTTGATGTGTGTGATCGTGCATCGCTGAATAAAGCTCCATGCACATTGATCGATCTACTTCAAGTGCCTGGCCGTCGAGATGAAAATTAAATTTTTTGAAATGATTTTTATAAACCGCTATTGATAACGGACTTAAAAAATTCTTAATTACAGGATTGGTCTCAGGTGTTTCGTGCTCCCAAAATTGTTGACGCTTAGCAGGCTTTTTTGTTTGTGTTTTCATTGAAGATTGTTTTTAAGATTTTACACCTTAGGGTCACAATCGGGCAATGAAATTATTTTGTAAAGCTCTCTATCTTTTCTTTGCAAAGCTGCTCTGTTAACTGACGAAGCAATGCTACGCGCTCGCCAAGGTAATCAAGATCTGCTTTGGTAATTTTGTAATTAATTTTATAGCGGGCATCTACATAGGCTTTACGCAACAGCATAAAACGCTGCCGCTCTAATATGCTGGCTTTTGGAAACACCTTGCCAAATTCCATGTTAAGGCTTTTGGCGCGCCTGCCCAATACCTCCAGATCATGCGTTTTGGGTTTATAACCCGCAAATACTAATTGAATAGTTGAGTAATATCTTTCCGTCGCTTGATGTAATTCAAAAGCGGCTTTATTATAACTGTCACGGTCTAAAGCATGATTAAAGTCAATGAAAAATTCATTCGCACTGTGGAACCAATGATCAAAATCACGCTTTGCAATTTCCTGAACTTCTTTCGGGCTTAAATCTCTTTTGTCGGCTAACTGATAACGGCTTGTATTAAATAACAAAACGCCTTCTTTTTTTACATCATCAAAAAAGTAATTGCCTTCCTGTAATTGCTGGTTTACAAAATCAATGGTTTCCAACTCAATATGAATTGATGTTTCTAATTTTAAATCTTCCAGCTTATCTAAAATGGCAAACAAAAAAGTATCAGCATTTGCCTTATCGCTATTATTGGTTATTATCAATAAATCGTAATCTGAATTGTAACTGTAAGTATTGCCATTCTCTACATACTCATCATTTTGCCAATCGCCACGCGCATGCGAACCAAAAAGAATAATCATCTCTATTTCCGAATATTTGGGAATCAGTGTACTGATGATCTTTTTCAGCTCAGCCTGTTTGTGTTCGGGAAGGTGTGATAGATCTGTTTTCATTTGGTAGGCTAAATATAAATAAATTTTTGGAATGTGCTAAAAGCCCGGCGGGTAAAGTGTTAAGATGGGAATTAACAATACAAATATGATTGCTATAAAAAAAAGAAAAGACAGACCAATTAACCGGCTCTAACTCCAAAAAGATACCCTACTAACGCCGTCATGCCCATAGCTACTGTTCCCCAAAAGCAAATACGAATAATGCCTTTGATTATACTTGAGCCACCGGCTTTGGCAGCGATTATTCCGGACAAGGCGAGAAATAATATTGAGAATATATACTGATCGATGACCATATATTTTACGGGTGCAAAAATTGAAACCAGCAGTGGGAGTAACCCCCCCGTTATAAAGGATGCGCCGGAAGCCAGAGATGCCTGTAAAGGTTTGGCCTGGGTCATTTCATTAATGCCAAGCTCGTCTCTTGCATGTGCTTCCAATGCATTGTGTTTAGTCAGCTGCAATGCTACTTTTGCCGCTAATGCCTCATCTAACCCTCTTTTTTGATATATCTTAGTTAATTCAATTAACTCTGCATCAGGCATTATGTCCAACTCATTATTCTCCCTTTTTAAATCGCCGGCTTCAATGTCAGATTGTGAACTTACCGAAACATATTCACCGGCAGCCAT
>JBBRHI010000273.1:0-4813 GCA_038222995.1 Bacteroidia bacterium
TACCCTTATCGGGTTTTTCACGTCTTCAATATTCATAACACCACTAAATTTGTTGGTAACGCTATCCATCATAGAAGCGCTCATCCTTATTTTACCGTCGCTTTGAATTTGCGATCCTATTCCCGCATTAAACAACTCATCGTTTTCCATTTGCTCCACCGCATATACAATAGTTTCTAAAGCGGTATGGGTTTTTAAGTATTCATAGGAGCTTTTTACAACGCGTTCTAAGGCATCCTGTTTAGCTTTTTTAGTTTCGTGAGATTGGGATGATTCACTGAAAAATCCACCGTGTATAATGAGTTTCATATCTTATAAAATTTGATTATGTGCTTTGAATATGTAAATACCGATGCCGGTAAATGCTGTTTAAGTTCCTTATACAATAATAAGCAATGATTTGCTTTTTAAGGAATGTTTACTCAAAAAAGTTTACCTTTGCCTATGCTAAAATCAATGACAGGCTTTGGGAAAGCCACACAAGAATTTGAGAATAAAACCGTAAATGTAGAGATCCGTTCCCTGAACAGTAAAAATATGGATTTAAGTTTACGATTATCATCTGTTTACCGCGATAAAGAACATGAATTAAAAAGTGAAATTGCCAAATTACTGGAACGCGGAAAAATTGACCTGTCAGTATATGTAGAATCCAAGATCCAGGAAACGCCGGTTGAAGTAAATACTGAATTAGCTAAAGCCTACTACGGAAAAATTAAACAATTAGCTATAGAGCTAAATGAACCGACTACCAATTTATTATCACAGGTTTTAAAAATGCCTGATGTCTTAAAATCAGAACGTAAAGAGCCCAACGAAATTGACTGGAAAGACATTTATACCGTTATTTTAAAAGCCATTGAGGGTTTAAATACATTCAGGGAAGATGAAGGCAAGTCTATTGAAAAAGATTTTGAAGATCACTTAAAAATAATCGGTGATGCATTAGAAAGTATAAAGGCTCATGATGCAAGCCGGATCCAAAATATTAAAGACCGTATTAAAAAGAATTTAGAAGAAGTAGTAGGCGCTGATAAAGTGGATAAAAACAGGTTTGAGCAAGAGCTTATTTACTATATTGAAAAGTTGGATATTAATGAAGAAAAAGTACGTCTGAAAACACATTTGGATTATTTTATAAAAACGATGAAAGAGCCTGCCGGTGGCAGAAAGCTTAACTTTATAGGGCAAGAGATAGGCCGCGAAATAAATACCATCGGTTCAAAAGCAAATGATGCAGAAATGCAGAAATTAGTGGTGTTGATGAAAGATGAATTGGAAAAAATAAAAGAACAAACAAGCAACGTCTTATAATGCGATTATATAAACTTTCAGGATACTTATCAGTTATATTCGGCGCACTGTGTTGCGTGTTTATTATTTTAAGCGTTCTTACAAAACACCCGCTCTACCTGATGCTCGCACTGATTAATACATTTATCGGATTTAGTTTTTCAATCATTAATATTTATTTAAACGCTAAATACGAGATCTCGAAAAAAAATTTCAGCTTAGGATTTGCCGGCTTAATTCTGTCATCGGTTCCTGTCATATTTTTAATGGTAATGATTTTTAAACATAAAGCATGAGTACAGTAAAACATTATTTATCACTGGTAAAATTCAGTCATACCATTTTTGCATTACCGTTTGCGTTAATAGGTTTTATGCTCTCTATACATGAAGGGTATGCATTTTCAGGAAAATTGTTTTTACTGGTATTAGCCTGCATGGCAACAGCGCGTAATTCGGCTATGGCCTTTAACCGTTATATTGACCGTAAGTTTGATGCGTTAAATCCGCGAACGGCCATTCGTGAAATCCCTGCGGGTATCATCAATCCCGGGAATGCACTATTTTTTATTATTTTAAATTCAGCCCTGTTTATTACGGCAACTTATTTCATTAATTCCATTTGTTTTTACCTTTCACCGGTAGCTTTATTCGTTATTTTATTTTACAGCTACACAAAGCGTTTTACCCCGTTATGTCATTTAGTGCTGGGTGTAGGTCTTTCACTTGCCCCTATCGGGGCTTACCTTGCAGTAACGGGTCATTTTGCATGGCTGCCTTTATTATTTTCATTTACGGTATTTTGCTGGGTAAGCGGTTTCGATATTATTTACGCGTTACAGGATGAAACATTTGACCGTGAGCATCACCTGAATTCTATTCCTGTGCTATTAGGAACTAAAGGGGCTCTGCGTTTTTCGGAAGTATTGCATGCCTTCAGCATTGCCTTTGTTATTATAGCAGGCTATTACGGGCATTTTAATTTTTTATATTGGATCGGCGTTGTGTTTTTTATCGGCTTAATTATTTACCAGCACAGTATTGTAAAGCCTAACGACCTATCGAGGGTAAATTTAGCATTCGGCACTACCAATGGTATTGCCAGCGTGGTATTTGCCACCTTTACCATTACCTCTCTTTTTATTTAAATGAAAGCGTTTACTGTAAAATACAAACGCTTGCTTAAAGCAGTAACGTTTGTTTTGGCTTGTTGTCTCATTGCCTTATTTGTTTGCAACCGTTGGATCAATTCATCCACTACTTCCCAACTTTATACGGTTGCAGAGAACATTCCTTCACATAAGATCGGCTTAGTATTAGGCGCTTCTAAAAATACGGTGAGGGGAACCAACAATATGTATTTTACCTATCGCATACAGGCAGCTTACACCTTATTTAAATTAAAAAAAGTTCGGTACTTATTAGTAAGCGGTGATAACCATATTAAAGGATATGACGAACCCTCCGACATGCGTGAAGCCTTAATTTTATTGGGCGTTCCGGATTCCTGTATCATTTTGGACTATGCAGGCTTCCGCACTTTAGACAGTGTTGTAAGGTGCAAAGAAGTATTCGGTGAAGATTCTATTACCATTATTTCACAAGAGTTTCACAACCAACGTGCTTTGTTTATCGCCAATAAAAATAACATCAGCGCTATTGGGTTTAACGCTAAAGAAGTCAATAAAAACTATTCGTTCAAAACAAAAGTCCGTGAGTATTTTGCGCGTGTAAAATGCGTCATGGATATTTACCTTCTTCATACTTCTCCAAAATTTTTAGGCGAAAAAATTAAGATCGGTCTATAATCCTATTAAAACAGGATAATAGATTTCCCGGTTAGGAGACACTATAAAAAACAAAAAGCCGGCTGCATGCAACCGGCTTTCATATTATAAATTAATTCTATTAATGATGTGCTTCTTCAGCAGGTGCTTCTGAATGGCCTTCTGCCGGTGCAGATGCATGATGTCCATGCCCTGCTTTTAATTTTTCTTGTTGGCTGATCAAAATAGGATCAACTCTGGTACGGTTAATCGGCTCTCCGCTGTAAACACCTTCATCTAAGATAACAAAGATACCATAGCTCATAAAAACAATGTATGGCGTTAAGATGATGTATTTTAAAAATTTAACCTCTTGGCCTAAGTGCATGAAGGATAAAATAATATACCCTGCTTTTAATAACGTTAACGCAATGAATAAGAATTTAAGCCATGTAGCGCCTGTCCAACCCTGGCCGGGAGCTAATGAACCCATAACTAATTCGAAAATGGTAATGGCAAGCATGATCCAAAATACCCTCCATAATGTTTTCCTGGTTTTCTTTCCTTCTTCCTCACTATGGTGAGCCATGTGTTCGTATGAAGGATAATCATCGTGAAATTCTGCTGACATAATCTGTAATTTTTAAGTTCGGGAATTAATGAATTAAATGTTAACTATTTTTTACAATAAGTAGAAAAAGGTAAAGACGAATACCCAAACCAAATCTACAAAGTGCCAGTATAAACCAACTTTTTCAATCATTTCATAATGGCCTCTTCTTTCGTAGGTACCTTTTAATACATTTAAGAAAATGATAAGGTTAATGCAAACTCCCGAGAACACGTGGAACCCGTGGAAACCTGTAATGAAGAAGAAATAATTAGCGAATTGAGGAACGCCGTATTCGTTAACCGTCATATTAGCTCCGTAAACTACTTTCTCAACGTATTTGCCGCTGTCCATATCCCACACGTGGCGTAAAGCACCTTCAGCCGTACCGTGAATAAAATGAAACCACTCCCAGGCTTGTGACCCAACAAATGTTGCACCTCCAACGATTGTCCAGAACATCCACATAATCACTTTCTTTTTATCGTTTCTGTGCCCGGCCTCAACAGCTAATACCATTGTTACGGAAGACATGATCAAAATAAAGGTCATTAAACCGACATATGCCAAAGGCAAATGTTTTTCAATAAACGGGAAGTGCGTAAACACGTTTTCCGCTTTTGGCCAAACATCCGCATATTTATGACGGATAAAGCCGTAAGACACTAATAAACCCCCGAACGTTAAGGCATCCGATACGAGGAAAAACCACATCATCATTTTACCGTAACTAATGCGAAATGGGGACTGACCGCCGCTCCAGGCTTCTTTTGAATCGATTTCTGTACTGTGAGACATAATTAAAATTTTATGTTTTAACTGTTTTTATGAAATAATGATGCAAGTTTAACGAATATAATAGAGAAATAAAAACAAATACACCCATAAAATATCAAGAAAATGCCAATAAATGGAAGTGAGCTCTAAACCAAGTGTGTTTTCCTTGGTATACTTGCCCATGATGCTATTTATAAGCGTTACAAATAAGGCAATTAAACCTCCAAATAAGTGGGCAAGGTGTAAGCCTGTTAATGCGTATAAAAAAGATCCCGCCGCGTTGGAATACTTGCCGGCAAACACAATGCCTTTGGCTGTTAATTCGTTCCAACCGGCAAACTGCGTAAAGGTAAAAGCTATGCCTAAAG
>JBBRHI010000274.1:0-4780 GCA_038222995.1 Bacteroidia bacterium
TTTATTGGTCCCGGGTGCATGATCACAATTTTTTTAGAGAGTGAATCCAGGATCTCTTTATTTAAACCATACAGCATAGTGTATTCGCGAATGGAGGGGAAAAATTTAATATCCTGTCTTTCGAGTTGAATACGCAGCATGTTAGCCACATCACACCATTCTAATGTTTTTCTCAGGTCGCTTTCCACTTTTACGCCTAAAGCTTCTATATATTTAGGTATTAGGGTTGTAGGTCCACACACCTTCACTTCTGCTCCAAGTTTTTGAAGGCAAAATATATTAGATAACGCAACCCGGGAATGTAAAATATCACCAATGATGGCTATTTTTTTTCCTTTCAAATCTCCCAGTTTTTCCTGCATAGAAAAGGCATCCAACAAAGCTTGTGTAGGATGTTCATGGGCACCGTCGCCTGCATTTACTATTTTAGCATTTACTTTTCGCGATAAAAATTCGGCTGCTCCTGCGCTCGAATGGCGCATGACTACCATATCTACCTTCATGGCTAAAATATTATTGACGGTATCAATTAAGGTTTCTCCCTTTTTTACGGAAGAAGAAGATGCTGAAAAGTTGATCACATCTGCGCTTAAGCGTTTTTGGGCTAATTCAAAGGATAAACGCGTACGTGTAGAGTTTTCGAAAAATAAATTGGCAACGGTAATATCTCTTAAAGAAGGCACTTTTTTAATGGGGCGGTTAATTACTTCCTTAAAATTTTTGGCGGTTTCCAGTATTAATTTAATATCGGTAACAGTGATATTTTTTATACCTAATAAATGGTTAACGCTTAAGTTGCTCATGTTTAATCAGTGAATTGGAGAATTATACGTGTTGTTTTTACAGTATTTTGTTTTTATTTTTTTATCTCTTCAGTCTTTTTGTCTCTTCTCTCTTTTCAGTCTTTTAAAGATATCTTTCTTTAATAATGTTTAAATGATGCTTGGTATGTCCGCAAATTGTAAATCCCAAGGATAATACGTTTGTTTCGCCGGAAGCCATCATTCCTTTACGAAGCAACTCTTTTTCACCTAACTGTTTAAATAAGAATACGGTAGCGCTTCTCACTGCATCAAACTCTTCCATTAATAAATTCAGGTCCGTATGAGTTAAGTTTGCATTAGCCGCATAATCATTCTCTTCAAAACCTGCTAATGGCTGCGCATCGCCTCTTGCAAATCGTAAAGCCCTGTAAGTAAAAATACGTTCGGTATCAATGATGTGATTAATCACTTGTTTAACGGTCCATTTACTTGGAGCATACACATGTTCCGCTTTTGATGCGGGAATTGTTTTTACAAATTCAAGGAAAGCCTTATGATCGTTGGCTAAAGCAGTCATTACATCCGCTTCGGGAACCAAATCAATGTATCGTGAAAAATAAGAAATATGATCTTCCGGTTTTGGCCTCATTATACTAGTGATTAGTTCAATTCTTAACTTAAATCTTTTACTGGTTCAATCCCTTTCGCCTCTTCACTCTCTTCCGACCCTTAACTTATTTATCTATTAGGGTTACCCTGTCTTTTTTATCGGTTTCCTGCCACTCTACTTTTACGTTTTGTGTTTCAATACTGTCAATCACCAATCCAATATATTTAGCTTGGATCGGCACGTTTCTGCTGAATCTCCGGTCAACCAATACTAATAGCTCCACATCATTCGGTCTGCCGTAAGCCAACATGGCATCCAAACCTGCGCGAATGGTTCTGCCTGTAAATAAAACATCATCTACTAAAATGACATTTTTATCTTCAATAATAAAATCGATATTGGTTTTATTGGGCTTTAATTCTTTTTTGCGAAAATCGTCTCTAAAAAAAGTAGTATCCAGATCACCGCAATGAATTTTTTTCTTTAAAATACCTTCCAGTAATTTTTGAATGCGATGTGCCAAATAAATGCCTCGAGGCTGCAGGCCTATAATAACACTGTCGCTAAAATCGTTGTGAACTTCTATTAATTGATAACAAAGGCGGGTAAGCGTAACTTCTAACTGTTTATTTTCTAATAAAACTTTAGGTTTCACCGTTTTAATTTTTTAAAAGTAATAATTATTTCCAATATTCCCGCTATCCCACACTTAATTGCTTTCAGAAAAAGTGTATCGTAATTACATAAAAATAGTTTGTGTCCTGTCAGGACCAATAGATACGATACTGATAGGAACTTCTACTAATTTTTCAATATATTTTACGTAATCAGTTAATTCTTTAGGTAAGGTCTCTTTCTCAGTCATTTTAGTCAAATCAACATTCCATCCTTTTACCTCTTCATAAACAGGCGTTACGTCTGCCGGCTCAATGCTGAAAGGCAAATAATCAATTTTTTCACCTTTGTGAATGTAATGTGTACATACTTGCAGCGTATCAAAATCAGACAGCACATCTGCTTTCATCATCATTAATTCTGTTACACCATTAATGGCAATAGCATATTTTAATGCAGGAATATCTAACCAACCGCAACGGCGTGCACGCCCTGTGGTAGCACCGAACTCACGACCTATTTGCCTGATCTTCTCCCCTACTTCATTATCCAGTTCTGTCGGGAAAGGCCCGCTGCCAACGCGTGTGCAGTAAGCTTTAAAAATACCAATGACGTTGCCGATTTTATTGGGTGCAATACCCAAACCGTTACAAGCGCCGGCACATATAGTGTTTGATGAGGTTACAAAAGGGTAAGACCCGAAATCAATATCTAGTAAAGAGCCCTGTGCGCCTTCCGCTAAAATTTTTTGTCCTTTTTTTATGGCATCATTAATAAAATGCTCTGTATCAATAAAACTTAATTTTTTAAGGTCTTCAATCGCTGCAAACCACGTTGGTTCAAGCTCTGACAAGTTATACTCGTATTTATGAAATTCTAAAATCTGCTTGTGTTTCTCCACTAAGGCGTTGTATTTATCTCTAAAGTTAGGACTTTCAATATCACCTACAAGTAAGCCGTTACGCCCGGTTTTGTCCATATACGTTGGCCCTATTCCTTTTAAGGTAGAACCGATCTTATCTTTTCCTTTTGCTGCTTCGCTTGCTGCATCAATTAAACGGTGAGTCGGTAAAATTAAATGCGCGCGTTTGCTGATCACTAATTTTTTGCTGACATCTACACCCATTCCGGTTAAAGCGTCGATCTCTTTTTTAAAAATAACCGGATCAATAACAACACCATTACCTACTACATTTAAAGCGGTTGGATGGAAAATACCACTTGGAATAGTATGCAGCACATGTTTTATACCGTTAAACTCAAGTGTATGCCCTGCGTTTGGACCACCCTGAAAACGGGCAATAATATCATATTTAGGGGTTAATACATCTACAATTTTACCTTTTCCTTCGTCGCCCCATTGCAGGCCCAGTAATACATCCGCTTTGATCATAATTTTACACTTTTTTTGAAAGCGTTCAAATTTACAATTAAGCCTGAATTATCAGCCAATAACAAATTAACAATTAAGGTGTTTTATTAAAAGAATAGAAAATTGCCGGATCAAAAGATCATGGAAAAACCGGTGCCGTTATTTTTTTTGTTAAGCGATCTGTAGTTTTGAATTTCCCGATTTAAAAATTTAATATATTGATTGGTCATAAAGTCACGAAACGGCTTAAGATCCTCATTATTCCTTGTTTCTTCAAGCGCTTGAATATAATCCGCCTTATCTTCTTTAAATACAACACACATCGGTAAATTATAATACAATTGTATATAATTCATAAGTAAACGTGATGTTCTACCGTTACCGTCATAAAAGGGATGAATGCTTACCAAATCAAAATGAGCATCAAATGACAGTTCCAATTGTTTTAAAATATCTGTACCTGAATCTATTTTTGAAGCTATTGTATCCGTTAATTTTTTAGTTAATGCTTCTACTTTATCAAAGTTTGGAAAATACCGATTACGGGCTACCACGTTCCCTTTTCTGAACGCGCCTTTCGAGGCATTTATTTCTCCAAACACCGTATTATATAAACTACCGGTTTTTGCCATGACCTTTACATTTATCTCTTGAATAAATTCAGAATTGATCTTTGTTTTTTGTTTTGCCTTGTCAATCATAAAAAGTAACGCGTTTTCATGATCAATTGTCATTAGGCTGTGTTCAATGGGTTTCCCTTTAGGCGTTAAGCCTTCATCCAACAATAAATTGGTTTCAATTTCTGTAAGTGTTGAACCTTCTATGCTTGTAGAATGATGCGTAATAGAATGTCGACTAAATTTATCATAATCTATATTTTGTGATAAATTTAATGCCTTAAATTCTTTTAAGAGCTCTATTACCTGCATGTTACGAAATTACAACATATATCCGGTGTATTTAAGCCTGCTATATCTCAATCTTTAAACCATCATAAGCCAATTCAATAAACCCGGGAAGTTCTTTTGAAACAGCATCATGTAAACCTAATTGATGAGAAATATGAGTAATATAGCCTTTCTCAGGTTTTAATTCTATTAATAGATCAATCGCTTCCTGCAAAGTATAATGCGAAATATGTTCTTCTTTACGAAGCGCATTAATAACAATGATCTTAGAGCCTTTTATTTTTTCTTTTTCTTCTTTTGAAATATAATTGGCATCTGTGATGTAGGTAAAATCTTTGATCCTGTATGCCTTTACGGGTAATTTATAATGCATCACATTAATAGGTTTAAACTCAATATCCTTTACATTAAACCGTTCATCCCTTACGGTATACAAGTCTATTTCAGGAATACCCGGGTATTTTTCTTCCGCAAAAATATAAGCGAATTCGCGCTTTAATGCTTCCTGAAC
>JBBRHI010000275.1:0-4771 GCA_038222995.1 Bacteroidia bacterium
ATCAGCCACTGATCCTTCCATAGGTTCAGGGTCATGGAGCCTAGTATCAGGTTCGGGCGTTATTTCAAATCCGGCTCAATATAATTCTCCGTTAATTTCATTAAGCACTACTACCGTGGTATCGCGTTGGACCACTCACAACGGCGTATGTCCCGATAAAACAGACGATGTAATGATACTTCGTGATCTTTTACCTGATACTGCGAAAGCGGGGATGGATCAGTCAACCGATAATCCTTTAACCAAGCTTGCGGCAAATAATCCGGTTATAGGGTCAGGGCATTGGAGCGTATTGGAAGGAATGCCGGTGATAGAAAATACATACAGCTTTAATACAAACACAACTTTATCGGAGGGGAATAATGTATTTAGATGGACCATTGAAAATGGTGTATGTCCTTCTAATTATGATGACATTTTGGTATATGCAAAACCTTTAGCCATTCCTAATGCTTTTTCTCCTAACGGCGACGGGCTAAATGACCAATTCGTTATTCCGGGTATAGAATATTATAACAATGTAAAGCTTACTGTGTTTAATCGCTGGGGAGCGTTAATATATAGTGATACGGATTATAAAAATACATGGACAGGCGTAAATGCCGGTAATGAAGTTATTGCCGACGATACGTATTACTATACATTACAAATGAATACAGGTAAAGCTTATACCGGATTTATAATCGTTAAACGCGGGAAATGAAATTAAGATCACTGATATTTATAGTATTAATACCGTTGTTTAGTTATGCGCAACATAACAGCACGTATTCGCAATATATGTTTAGCGGCTTATTATTAAATCCGGCCTATGCGGGCAGCCGCGATGCCTTAGATATGGCGGCCTTGTACAGGAAACAATGGGTAGGTATAAACGGAGCACCCACAACCATAACGTTTGCAGCGCACTCCCCTTTAAAAAACAAAAAAGTAAATTTAGGTTTAGTAATTATAAGCGATAAATTCGGAATAACGGAACATTTAAAAGCAAGCCTGGTGTATGCTTACCGGTTTAAATTTTTGAAAGGCCATCTGTCTTTAGGCCTTTCAGGAGGTATTGATTCTTATAAAGATAACTGGGCAAAAGCGCGAACTACACAAGCGGAAGATCCTTCTTTTACACAACAGGTAAATAAAAGAATATATCCTGAGTTTGGATTCGGAATGTATTATGCTTCAAAAAAATTGTATTTAGGACTTTCTTCACCGAGTCTTTACAATAACTCTTTTAATCTGTATAAAACATTTATTTTTAATGCAGGAGGTTTAATAGATGTTTCAGAGAATTTTAAAATTAAGCCTGCGGTTATCATAAAGTATATATTAAATTCTCCGCTAAATGTTAACCTGTCTTCTACGTTTTATTATAGAGATATAGCGGGCTTAGGAGTGGGCTGCACTATAAATTCATCTATGCTGGCGTATATTGATCTTAAGGTAAATGACCAGTTTAGGATCGGGTATGCGTATGAATATGCTACTACCCGTTTAAACACTTACACATCGGGAAGCCATGAAGTTATGTTACGGTACTTGTTTCATTATAAAGTAAATACACTAAGTACACGTTATTTTTAATGCGGGTTATTTTAATATATCTATTTATATCAGTAAGTATATGCTGTAGCGCACAAAAGGATACAGCGCAAGTAATTTACAGGTTGGAAGATACTACGCGGATCAGTATTATAAAGTTGAATATAAATTCAGATCGGTCTGACTTTAGCCCGGTTTTAATAAATAATAAACTTTTATTTGCATCGGCACGCACTAATAATGTGGGGATCATTTATTCCGATCCCAAATTTCCTGACGGGTTAACCGATTTATTTTCGTCTGATAAAAAGGATTCTTTGACTTTTAAAAATGTGAGTTCTTTATCAAAAATTAATACAAAATATAATGAAGGCCCGTTTACAGTATCGAAAGACGGAAATACTATTTTCTATACAGGTAATCAAGAAAAGCTTCCGGGTAAAAATACTGAACCCAATCTTTTAAAAATTTACTATGCCGATAAATTGAACGGTTCATGGTCGAGCCCAAAAATTGCCGGGTTTTGTGAAACCGGTTATTCCTTTTGCCACCCAAGTTTATCGGATGATAAAACGATGTTGTTTTTTTGTTCAAACTTACCGGGTGGTTACGGAGGTATGGATATTTACGTTACCCGTTATGAAAATAACACCTGGACAAAACCGGTTAACCTGGGGCCTAAAATTAACGGAGCAGGTAACGAACTGTTCCCTTTTTTTTCATCTCAGCAAAATGTACTTTATTTTTCTTCGAAAAGAGAGCGGGGCAGGGGCGGGCTTGATATATATGCTTTTGACATGAACGACTCCATAAAAAACACGATTGAACTGCTTGAATACCCGGTTAACAGTGCTTACGATGACTTTGGAATATGGACAGATTCTTTAGGGATGTCGGGTTATTTTACGACCAACAGGATTAATACCAATGATGATATTTATTATTTTAATACAACGGTTCCTGACTTGAGGAAAGCACAAACGCCTGTGTTTAAAAACAAGTTTTGCTATACTTTTTATGAAGAAACGGCCTTTGAAACAGAAGACACCACAAGCTTAGCTTATGAATGGGATTTCGGTGACGGAACCAAATCAAAAGAGTTGTCTTCAAGGCATTGTTTTACAAAACCCGGCACATATACGGTAAGCTTAAATGCAGTTGATAAAAGCACCGGGGAAATTTTTTCAAATCAATTAAATTATGCCTTAAACATAGACGCTCCGCCAAAATTGTACATTAATTGCACTGACACTGTTTTTGCAGGCGAGGCTATTGATTTTAATTCGGATAATTGTTCTTTAAAAGAGTATGAATTAAATAAACTATATTGGTATTTTGGAGACGGAAAGTATAATACGGGCAACAACGTAAAGCATACTTACTTAAAGCCTGGAATTTATAAAATACAATTAGGCGCTGCCGCAAAAAATAAGTTAACCGGTAAAACCGAACTTTTTAAAATTGAAAAGCAGGTAAGCGTGATTGAAAAAAAGTAATTATGAAATTTATATATAAAGGATTCATCATAGTTTTGTTAGTTGGTTGTAACCTTGTAAAGGCTCAGCAAACGCCTTCTTTGGAAGAAAAAATTCCGTATGCCTGTACGTTTAGCAAGGATGCAAATAAGGATTGGGGAGACGATGATTTTGTGCAAACGTTCTTTTTTTTAATCCCCGAATCTTTTAAAAAACCTATTTATATACGATTGTTCGATCCTGAAATAGGCGGCAGTATTGATGAAAATCACGGGCCTTTTAACAGCAAATGCAAGTTTTCAATATATGGCGGCAGTAAAGCACATTCTGACCCGGCGGCTAAAGCGCAGGACCCTGTTGGCAATTTTAAGAGCGGCACACAACTGGCAACAAAAACATTCGGCAACGGAAAAGAATATGATACTAAATGGTATGTGATGGGGCCGTTTAATCCCATTGAAGGAGAAGCGCAGCCGGAACTTGGCGGGCGTGTTTTTAAATTAGTAGTGGAGGGGCTTGAAGGAGATGACGGTAATTTGTATAAATTATTTCTTTCGTCTGATCCTAACGAAAACAAACCGGTAGAAGGCGGTAATACATTTTCGTATGAGTATACCTTTCGTTTAGCGGATAATGAAAAATCTGTTTCACATTTATATCCTTTTATTGCACCCAATGTAACGGCTGTTAAAGTAAAAATATTTGATTTTGATAACGACGGGATCATTCGTGTTGTATCGGTAGCTAAAAAAGGAGAAGTAAGTAAACCTAAGGTTGAAAAAAATTGGATGGAAAATGTTTACAAAATAACCAAGTCCGAAATAAATACATCGCTTGATATCCAGTTTATAAAACAAAAACCAATCAAAAATAATAATATCGTTGTTGCCATCAGTAATCAATACGGAGAGCTTATGCCGTTTTTTACTTCACCTATTGGAGGAATTCCGAAATATACAATGAAAATAGGTGTAAAGGTTGAAGAATAAAATGATATGAATTTAAATAAATCAGTAGGATCGCTCCTGTTTTTTGCTTGTACGTTTTGCGGCTTCGGGCAGATCTATAATTTCAAAAATTATTCGGAAGATAACGGGCTTTCACAATCTTATATTTACAACATCTCGCAATCGCACGACGGGTTTATAAGCCTGTCAACCGGCGAAGGGCTTAGTTTGTTTGACGGAACAACTTTTAAAACATTTACTTCCAAGGAGCTTGCGGATAATTTTGTAACCACGCATTACCTTGATTCACGAAATATTTTTTGGCTCGGCTTATCACAAAACGGGATCAGTTACATAAAAAATAAAAAGTTTAATGCCATTAAAAATGCGGCTATTAATGAATTTAAGGTAACCCAAATTTCGGAGGATAAATACCGCAGAATTTGGATAGCAACCACGGGAGGTTTTTTTACGGTGGATACAACGTTTACTTTAAAGCAAAAGAAATACAGCGAAATGAATGCGGTAAACTCCTTTCAGTTCGATGCTTCGGGCAACATCATAGCGGCTACTCCCGAGGGGGTTTATATTTTAAATCCTAACACCGGCACATGCGTTGAATTAAAGGAGTTTAAAAATAAAAATGTAAAGCAGGTTATTGCTGTCAATAACACAAAAAAATCTTTTTGGTTGAGTATAGACGGTGAAGGTATTTACGGGATAAGAAACCTTGACGGACATTACTTTCAGTTTAATCATATCTTATCCGAATTAAATTCAAAAAATAATACCATATCCGTGATCTATGTTGAC